>JAGAFI010000153.1 GCA_017612675.1 Bacteroidales bacterium | reverse complement strand
CTGCCGCAAACGCCGTTTTCCGCCTCGGAAACCCGCCGGTAGCGGCAAAAGATGCGCCCCTCCCAAGACGCCGTCCGGAAAAAGGTGCGACATGCTGGCGCCGACGGTTGGGGAAACGCACAATTTGGACTATATTTGTACCCTATGGATGCAGTCATTTCATTTCAGGATGCCGACATTACCAGCGGCGAAGCCATCGTCATCTATGGCTTGAACATGGAAATCGCCCGGGGCGAACTGGTGTACATCATCGGAAAGGTGGGAAGCGGCAAAACGTCCATCATCCGCACGATTACCGCAGAGAACCCCCTCCCGAAAGGGCGCGGAACCGTATGCGGCTATGATTTGGCGCGCATCCGGCCCAAGGACATCCCCCTGCTCCGCCGCCGGCTCGGGGTCGTCTTCCAGGACTTCCAGCTGCTGATGGACCGGAGCGTGCAAGCCAATCTCGCCTTCGTCCTGAAGGCCACGGGCTGGAAAGACGGGGCGGCCATCGAAAAACGCATCTCCGAAGTCCTCGGCGCCGTCGGCATGGAAACGAAGGCCCACAAGATGCCGCACCAACTGTCCGGCGGCGAGCAGCAGCGCATCGCCATCGCCCGGGCCATCCTGAACGAGCCGGAAGCGATTATCGCCGACGAGCCCACCGGCAATCTCGACAGCGAGACGGCAGAAGGCATCCTCGAACTGCTGATGCGCATCAACCGGGAAAAGGGTACGGCCATCGTGATGGTCACGCACAATACGGGCATCGTCGCCCGGTATCCGGGGCGCGTTTTCCAGGCCAGCGACGAGACCTGTACCGAAATCGAGCCCATACACGCCGCAAAATGACCTTACAGGAACGCTATGCGGGCATTCTCGCGTATTTCCACGAGCACGGCGGCGCCGCGCAGTCCGAATTGCAGTTCAGCAGCCCGTACGAACTGATTGTGGCCGTCATCCTGTCCGCCCAATGCACGGACAAGCGGGTCAACCTCACGACCCCGGCGCTCTTCCGGCGCTATCCGCGTTTCGCAGACCTCGCCGCCGCAGAGGAAGATACGCTTTTCGACCTGATACACAGCATCTCCTATCCCCGCAGCAAGGCCCGGCACCTCATCGGCATGGCCCGGAAAGTCTGCACGGAATTCGGCGGGGAACTTCCCGTGACGCCTGAGGCCCTGATGACCCTGCCCGGCGTGGGACGCAAGACGGCCAACGTGGTCGCTTCCATCCTCTTCCAGGAGCCGGTCATCGCCGTGGATACGCACGTGCTGCGGGTCTCGCAGCGCCTCGGCCTGGCCCGGGGGAAAACCCCGCGGGCGGTGGAACTGGAACTGGAACGCCACATTCCCGCAGACCTGCGTCCCCGGGCGCACCACTGGCTGATCCTGCACGGACGCTACGTCTGCACCGCCCGCCGCCCGGCCTGCCCCTCCTGCGGCCTGCAAGCCTTCTGTAAGACATTCCGCCGGCAGAGCAAGGAAGAATAGTGCCGGGCAGCCTTTTCCTATCATGCAAGTGTTCATTGCTTTTTTAAAATCTTTTTTCTTATATTTGCCAAGTTGACAGCCGGTGTACAAGCACCGTTGTTGATGACATATAGAAAAGACGTTTACTTAACGTTTTGTCTTTGGCCGTTCGAAACTTCGCAAATTTCTGAATCCCAGTCCAAAGAACAAGACAATGGTAGATGTCTGTGCTGTGTGAAAATCCGATACATGTCACCGTATCGCTTTCATACAGGCGCGGGCCTCCAAAATTGTTTGTTCCTGACTGGAAGGTGATGCGAAGACCTCGGACGCGGGAGACCGGACAATGAGTAAGACTCCCACGCCTTTTTTTTGCCACCAGTTGTGGGTTCATCATGGGAGTCGTGACCCGATATTGTGCGCTTATGAGAGCCCTGAAAATCGGTCGGAATCCCGGCAATGACGTGGTTATCAGCAATCCTGTCGTTTCGTCATCACATGCCATCATCACGGTTGCCGATACCGGAGAGATATACATTGAAGATACAGGTTCCAAAAACGGAACTTTTGTGGATGGAGCGCGAATCAAGAAGGCCCGGCTTTCCGCTTCTTCGACCGTCCTGCTGGGCAATCACGCCATTGACTGGAAGCGAATCATCCAAACGTCCGGACAGCCCCGCCCCCCGATTGATTTTCCCAAAAATGTCGTTGACAAGAAATTAATCGGCAGGAATGCGCTTTCCCAAATCCGCTTTTCGTTTGATGACGTGTCGGACAAACATGCCTGGCTCTGCAAATGTGCAGACGGTTCCATCCTATTGATAGACAACAACTCTACCAACGGGACTTATGTCAATGGCCGAAAACTGTCTTCCCCCTGCACCCTCAGAAAGGGAGATATCGTTTCACTGGCCAATAGGCATCCCCTTCACTGGGAAGCGGTGTATCCTGCCAGGCCGGTCTTCAAGCACAGAATACTGATTGCCGCCATGGCCGCCTCGATGGCCCTCATCGCAGGTATCCTTATATTAAGCCCCTGGGGCGAGAAGGACTGGTCTGACGTGTATGCGGAACACAAGCATGACGTCGTCCTGGTTTACGTAAAATCCGCCTATGCCGCCACCGTCCAGGGGCGCCCGCTCAGTTCCTGGCTGAACGGGTATAATCAACTGGACTACTGTAGCATAGACGCAGACGGTTCCCTGTCATCCGGCATCATGCGCAGTTCCGGCACGGGTTTTTTCATCTCGCCGGACGGGAAGCTGTTGACCAACCGGCATGTGGTCAGCTGTTCTTCTGAAGAGAAAAAGAAGACGGAAACCGTCAAGCGGGCCATTCAGGGCGTATTGATTCAAAACGATTTTTCCCGGCTGGCGGCGAATGTCGAGGTAAGCTATGTCATCTTGAGCGTAGGCATTGTCCAGAACGACACATTCATAGACAGTGAAAACGACCTGATTCCCTGTACCGTTTTAAGAATAAGCGATGACGAAGACCTGGACGTAGCCCTGCTGCAAACAAACACCAAATCCATTCCTGCCGGTTCGACATACATAGACCTGTCAAAGGCCGTTCCTTCCGACAAGCTGGTCCTGGGTGACAAGATTTGTACGATTGGATTCCCCATGTCCTTTGTCATCGGCCAGACATCCGCCGGGCTGGAAGCCAATAATCAGAGCGGCGAGATTACGCAGGAACGGGGGGTGTACCAATATGGGCATAACATCACCATTCACCAAGGAGCCAGCGGATCGCCCGTGTATGACAAGAAAGGCCGTTTTGCCGGCATCATCGTGTCCGGTTTTCTGGGAATATCCCAAGGCTATAATCATGCCATCCACCCGACACCGGTCCTGTCTTTCGTCGAAAAGACCTACTAGTCCGCTTCATTGCAATCCTTAATTTCTAAATAATATGGCAACAAAAAAATGTGCTAACGGTCATCTGTATGACCCGGCCATCTATGGCGACAAATGTCCTTTCTGCCCCTCCCATGCCGGGGCCACGAAGGTAAATTCGGATTTCCACGAGGAAGGCGGAACCCGGGTCCTGGGAAGTGACGAGCCCACAAAACCCACGGAAACCATCGGTATCGGCGTCCAGGAATCCGCAGGTGGTGCAACCGTCATCCGCCATGTCGGCAGCCAGGCCACGGGAGAAACGGGGACAAGCGAAAACCGCCGGCTGGCAGGATTGCTGGTCTCCTTCAGTGCCGTCCCCACAGGCGAGGTGTACAAAGTTTACGAAGGACGCACGACCATCGGTCGGGACAGGACATGCGACATTCCTTTTCCCAACGACAGCCATATGTCGGCGAAGCACCTGCTGATTCAATATGTAGAGGCAAATGGTGCGTTCCGGGCCCAAGAATACGACAAAGGTTCCGCAAACGGCAGCTATGTCAACGGACAGGTGTACGTTTTGGGCGATGTGGTCGATTTGAAAGACAAGGATGTCATCGTGATTGGCGGGACGAAGTTCGTGTTTTTGACCATCCCGGAATTCTGATGGCCACACCGTAATTCTAAATCATATGCAGGAAGAATTCAATTATTGTCACGTCGTCGGAAGGACGGACACGGGCAGGAAACGAGCGGCCAACGAAGACAGTATGGGCCATGCCATTACACGGAATGGCCTTGTTGCCGTTGTCTGTGACGGAATGGGTGGACATGCCGGTGGTGCGACCGCTTCCCGGGTTGCCGTCCAGTGCATTCTGGCGCATTTGGCCAATGTTTATTATGACGACCCGAGAATTGCCATCGGCGAAGCTATTGATGCCGCCAACCGGGCCGTCATACAGGAGGCTGACGGACATCCGGAGCTTACCGGGATGGGGGCGACATGTGTCCTCCTGCTTGTCCGCAGCGGAAAGGTTTACCTGGGGCATGTGGGTGACAGCCGGATTTATCTGGTACGCTCAAAAAAAATCGTCCGGTTGACCAAAGACCATTCATATGTCCAGATGCTGGTGGATTGCGGCGAAATAACCCGGGAGCAGGCGGAACATCATCCAAGGAAGAATGAGATTACGAATGCGCTGGGCATTCCCAACATGTCTCCGGCGACGGTGGCAGACGATGCCATCATACCAGAAGCGGGCGACTGCTTTGTCTTATGCTCAGACGGTTTAAGCGGCATGGTGCCGGATGATCTCATCAACAAGGTCGTCAGCAAGCAGGCCGAGATGACCGCCCAGGAAAGGGTTGACCGCCTGGTCTCGCTGGCAAACGACAACGGCGGCCTGGACAACATCACCGTCCAGCTTGTGGAGTTTCCAGTCTCTCCGGCCATCGTAGCGGGAAAAAAAGCATGGCCTGTATGGTTAAAGGCAGGCGCTCCGGTACTGCTGGGGCTTCTCCTGTGTGCCGGGGGTTATTTCCTGGTGAAGCATTATGGGAAGGACGCGCATGACGGGCAAGAACCGGCTCTAATGGAACAGTCCCGGGAGCCCATGGTTCGGGAAACCAAATTATTGGATATTCCTTTTAAAAAGAACGACAGGATAGTTGAATTGTCTTTCGGTGAAAACTCCCTGACATTGAAACGTGGCGGACATGTCGTGTACAGGGAAACAAACACCGTATTCGACCAGACGTCATTAACCGTTGACACCCAGGATGTGAAAGTCGAGTTCAACAACTCTTTGCTTTCTTTTACCGATAAGAACCCGGGTACGACGATCACGTTCTCCATCAGGACGACAGATGGGTCCATGTTGTATAAGTTTCTTGTCGGAGTCAAGCAGGACGGCGCCAGGACCGGCGGCACGCTACCGGCATCCGCAACGCAGAAAAAACCGGAAGGGCCTGCAGCACAAAGTTCCCGAAAAGGGAAAGACACCCCTCCCCCGGGGGCCTCGGAAGAAAAGCCTGTACATGTCCGGATTTCCATCCGTTGCGACGAATTGGCCCCGGGGTCAAGATTGCTGCTTAATTACTCGGCCACTCCGAAATTGCTTTTCAATACCGAAGAATATTCCATTCCGTATCCTGTCGATGAAATCATCGAAGACGATTTGGACTTTCCTGCGCTGTACTGGGAAAAGAAAAGCCGCAGCAAGCAGCTGGTGTTCAAATATAAGGGAGAGACCTCCCATCGTTCCCACAGTTTTGAAATCCCCTTCATTTCCAAAAAAGACGGGAAAACCGTCGTCCTTTCCGTGGAATTGAAGCCGGTGGAGAACAATGGGAGCGACACACCGAAGGATACGAGCGACCACAGGTTTTACCAGCAAGCTTAGCATGGGCCCGGATTATCAGCCATGAACGATTACCACATCATACGGGAAGTCGGGAAAGGAGGCATGGGCTGTGTCTATGAAGCCTCGGGCCCCGGCGGCGAAAGGGTTGCGCTGAAAATGATGAGTGCCAAGGCCGCGTCTCATCCCGATTATCGGGACATGTTCGAGCATGAGGTACAATCATTGCAGAAGCTTTCCAATCCTGCCATTGTAAAAATCGTAGGGAAACCGTTTTCGGACGCTTCCGGGAACATCTACCTGCCCATGGAATTTGTCGAGGGACAGACCATCGCCCAAATCGTTCAGGAAAACGGTCCTTATAAGGAGCAGGATGCATTGCAGATTTTCTCAAAACTGCTGGATGCGTTCACGTATATCCATAGCAGGTCTTGTATTCACCGGGATGTCAAACCCTCCAATATCATGATCCGGTCAGATGGTTCCGTCTGCGTCATAGATTTCGGTATCGCGAAAGACAGCAGGACGAGTACCGGGAAAACGATAGGCCGCATCGTCGGAACGGACGGGTATATGAGCCCGGAGCAGGCGAATGGCTACAACATCGATACCCGGACAGATATCTATTCGCTCGGGTGTCTGCTCCATTACATGCTTTGTGGCGCACATGCGATTTCCAAGCAATCCAATGACTACGAAACCATCTGCGCCATTCTGGAGAACAATTTCCCCCTTGTTTCCGAAAAAGGCATTTCCATCAGTGACCGGACCCAACAGGCCATTTTAACCGCAGTCAACAAGAACATGACACTGCGGTTTCAGACGGCTGAAGCGTTCAAGTCGGCCTTATCCGGGAAAACCGCGTACACCGTAACGGTCGGAAGGGCCAATTGCCACATCAACATGCCGGGAGAGTATGTCAGCGGCCATCACCTGGATATCACATGGGAACAGGCCGGCGCACAATACCAGGTTACCATCCGGGACCATAGCACGAATGGTACCGGCATAAACGGGCGCAAGCTCCACAACGAAGCCTATACCTTCGCCGCGGAAAGCCTTCCCGCCACAAAAGGCAACAACGCGTCTTTCCCGCAGGTGATGATTGCAGGTTTACCCGATTATATGCTTGACTGGGCTGCCGTGGCCGGTGTCCTGTTTGACATCATGGACATGCCCACTTCCGTCAAGGACGACGCAGGATGGGGAGATTCCGACGCCGGAGGAAAGCCGGAACCCGCCCCATTGTCCGCCGGGATAGCCATCCTTTGTTTCATCGCACCCGTCGCCGGATGGATTTTGGGCGCGGTGTGGAAAAAAGAGCATCCCGCCCAAGGTGCCATGGCGACCCGGCTGGGTTGGTATGGCTGCTTGTTTAATACGTTCATATTCTTTGTATTCATTATTTTAAACTCCGTTTCATGAAAACCATCACAATCGGCAGGCTGGGCTGTGACATCATCCTGCCAGATAAGAGCATCAGCAGGAAACATGCTGCCATATCATTGGTTGACGGCCAGTACGTGTATCATGACATGAGCAAGAATGGCACATCCGTCAATGGCCGCATCTACCATAACGAAAAAATCGTGCTCGCGCCCGGCACCCCCGTATATCTCGCGGACAAAATCCCCCTGCCATGGCCGCAGGTCCTGATGCTGTTGCCCAATACGGGCATCAGGGTCTCGTCGCAGGAGGCAGGCGGTGGAGAGACAGTTGTTGACCAGCATGTCGGGCCAGCGGAAGATACCATCGGAATTGGCTGGGCCATCGTATCCTTCCTGTTCCCTGTCGTCGGGTTCATCCTGTATTTTGTCTGGAAAGACACGGAACGTCACAAGGCCGGACAGGCGTCCAATATCGCCTGGATCAGCATTGCCATCGGATTTTTTGGCGGGTTGCTCGCAAACATCTAAAAATACGACAATATGATTGGTAAGGAAATCCTAAACTATGCCATTGTTTCTTTAATCGGCAAAGGCGGCATGGGCAGTGTGTATCTGGCGCAAAACAAATACATCAAGCAGCAGAAGGTGGCCATTAAAGTCATCAACAGCAACATGATCAATGATTTTACCCGCCAGACATTCGCGCAGGAAGCGGACAGGCTGGCCCGGTTGAATCACCCCAATATCGTCCATTTCATCAATTATCATATCGATGAGGCCGGAAATATCTATCTCATCATGGAATATGCAGACGGGTACAGCCTGGAAGACTACATCAAGCATGTTTCCGGCCTGATCGTGGAAGAAAAAATATGTCCGTTCTTCGAGCCCCTTCTGGATGCCTTTGACTATGCCCATAAGCATAAGATAATCCATAAGGACATCAAACCGTCCAATATTATCATCACCAAGGACGGCATCCCGAAAATACTGGACTTTGGCATTTCTTCCCTCCTGGATGAACGCGGTGAGGAAGCGGAAAAGGATATCATCATGGGCACACCTTCCTATATGAGCCCGGAGCAGGTCAAGGGAATGCCGCTGGACCAGCGGTCAGATATCTATTCACTGGGCGTCCTGCTGCATCAGATGCTGACGGGCAATCCGCCATATGACACGACGACGCTGACCGAACATGAGATTTACAAGCATGTCGTGGATGATGATTTGCCCCGGATGAAAACCTATTACAAGTATGTTTCGGATAAAGTCCAGGTTGTCGTTGACAAAGCCACCAGCAAGAAACCGGAGAACAGATATCAGAATTGCCTTGACTTCAAGAAGGCGCTTCACAACGCAATTTATCCACCGAAGATTCCCGTCTGGGCAAAAGCCGGTGCGGTCGCAGCCGCCGCAGTGCTCCTGGCAGGCGGATTCTTCCTATGGGACTACAACCGGGTCAAGATCACCTTTTACAAGGACTATGTAGAGCAGTGGAGCATCCCCCATGGAATCGGGAAGATATCAGGCTCAGACAGGAAGCATGTCCACCGGATGTATCGCTTTGAATCGCAACATTACAAACTTCAGCGGGTCTCGCATGTCAACAGCGCGGGGACGATTATTCCCGATTCCGAATCCGAGCGGTATGAAAGGCCGATTGATATCCGCTTTTACTACAACGATGATAATCATTTGAGCCGGGCAAAAGTGATGGATCAAAATGGGCAGGTTCAGTATATTATGTCATATAATGAGAAGCTTAATACTGTTGTCTTCCAGTTTGATGATGAATATGGGACCGAAAAAACAATTG
>JAGAFI010000152.1 GCA_017612675.1 Bacteroidales bacterium | reverse complement strand
GGTAATCCGTTCCTTGAGAAAGACGGCAGAGATGACGAGCGCCATGATGGGGGTAATCGTGTTGATGATGGAGGCATCGATGGCCGTCGTCTGCGCAATCCCGTACAGGAAGGTCATCTGCGTCGCAAAAAGCCCGAGGAAGGATGCGAGGGCCACTTTCCAGAGGTCCCGCTTCTCCACGCGCACACGCGGCGCCGCCCATGCGGCCACCAGCCAGAACAACACCGCGGCAGAGAAGGAACGCAGGCAGAACAGCGCCATCGGGGTGATGTTGCCATCGATGGCGATGTGCTTGCAACTGATGATGTTGAACCCGAAAATGGCGTAAGCCGAAAAACACGCCAGATTTCCGATAAGGGTACCGTTCTTCGCCATCCTCACCTGCCGCCGCAAGGGTTTTTGACGTCCGCCGCCACGCCTGTCACACGGGTCCGAAGCAATGCCGTCCAGGCGAGGACCGGGACGGCAGGCCAAAGGCGGCGCATCGCCGGGAAACTACATCTTCAAAGACGGCATGTCGGCCTTAGCCGCATTCTCCTGAAGATAATCCTTCTCCGTAAAATGGAAGATGGCAGCCGCGATGCTGTCCGGAATCTGGCGGACCATGCGGTTGTACCTGGTGACGGAATCGTTATAGACCATACGGCTCATACGCACCTGATTCTCATACGTATTGACAGAATCCATGGTCTTGACGTACATGGCGTCCGCCTTGAGGGTGGGATACTGCTCCGCAACGGCCTTCACCTGCACCGTGGCCTGCTTCAGCAGGTCTTCCTGCGCCTGCGCCTGGGCGGCGGTGCTCCCGGAATTGATGCCCGCACGCGCGGCGATGATGTCCTTGAGGGAATTGTACTCGTGCTCATTGTAGGACTTGAGGAGATCCACAAGCGCCGTAAGGGCATCCCAGCGGCTGGCTTGCTGCACCCCGATCTGGCTCATGGCGTTTTTGACGAGTTCTTCCGCATTGACGAATTTGCGCTGTGCCGAGATAATCCACAGGACAAGCAGCACGACGACGGCGATAATGATAATGATAGTCATAATGATAAGATTGATTGTTGATTCGTTTTCATGCAAAACTTTCGGGTAACACGAAGAAACCAGTCAGGAGTCAATACAGTGCCCCGTTATAATCAAAGAGGTCTTCCGGCGGGCAGTCCCGCAGCCGGCGGGCGGCCATGTCCTTGGGAGAAAGCTGGATGTCCGACGCAGGCACCGGCCAGCGGATGTCCAGTTCCGGATCGTTCCACGCAATGGCGCGCTCGGAGGCGGGCGCATAGTAATTGTCGCATTTATACTGGAAAACCGCCGTGGGAGACAGCACCACGAAACCGTGGGCAAAGCCCCTGGGAATAAAGAACATCCGGTGGTTTTCATCGCTGAGTTCCACACATACGTGACGACCGAAGGCGGGGCTTCCCACGCGCAAATCCACCGCCACGTCCAGCACCCGGCCGCTCATGACGCGGATGAGCTTGGACTGGGACTGGCGCCCCTGCTGGTAATGCAGTCCGCGCAGCACCCCGTAAGAAGAACGGCTCTCGTTGTCCTGGATGAAATGCACCGGACGGACATGCGCGTCGAAATCACGCTGGACATACGTTTCCATAAAATATCCCCGGGCATCCGCGAACACTTTCGGTTCCAGGATATACACGTCCGGTATTTCCGTTTTGAGATACTGCATCTTCGCTTCCTTGTGCCTTCCGTCTCCACCGCCCGTGCCACCGGACAGCATTCAAAAAATTGACAATTGTACAAATTTAGTTATTTTTGCAAGAATGACAAAAGAGCGGGTCATATATTTATACACCGACGGGGCCTCCCGGGGCAATCCCGGGCCGGGCGGCTGGGCGGCCATCCTCTCCTGCGGGCCGCACCGGAAAGAGTTGAGCGGCGGATTCCGCTGCACGACCAACAACCGGATGGAACTGCTGGCCGTCATCCGGGGGCTCGAAGCCATCCGCTGGCCGGATGCCGTCGTGGAAGGGTACAGCGACTCCTCGCTCGTCGTCAATTCCATCAATGCCGGCTGGAAACGGAAAAAGAACCTCGACCTGTGGGCGCGCTTCGATGCAGCCCGCGCCGGGAAACGGCTGACGATGCACTGGGTCAAAGGGCATAACGGGCATCCGGAAAACGAGCGATGCGACCAGCTGGCCGTCGCCGCCAGCCAAGCGGACGACCTGCCGGAAGACACGGGGCACATGGCCAGAAACGAAGAGACAACGCTTTTATAACCATCGATATATCATGCAAAAACGGAAATTGATTGTCGGCATCACCCAGGGTGATTCCAACGGAATAGGATACGAAGTCATCATCAAGGCACTCTCCGACCCGCGGATTCTGGAGTTCTTCACCCCCGTCATCTACGGCTCGTCCAAACTGTTCACGTTCTACCGCAAGGCCATCCCCGAAATCGAGCAGATGGACACCAATGCCATCAGCGATGCAAGCCAGGCGCACGACAAGCGCATCAACATCGTCAACTGCCTGCCGGAAAGCGTGTATGCCGAACCGGGACAGGCGACGGCGGAATCCGCCCGGGCGGCCATCACGGCCCTGGAACGGGCTGTCGCCGACATCAAGGAAGGACGCATCGACGTCCTGGTCACCGGCCCCATCAACAAGAAAGCGATGTCGGGCGAGGGCTTCGGATTCCCCGGCCACACGGAATACCT
>JAGAFI010000151.1 GCA_017612675.1 Bacteroidales bacterium | reverse complement strand
TCGAAAATCGGGAAATAATATGCACTGAGGCCCAGCATACGGGACATCTCCCCGGGCATCTTCTCGGCGTACAGCACCATGTAGTTCTTGACCGTGGCATTGAACGGCAGCGTGATGAACGAGTTCATGTCCGCCAGGCGCTGCATCAGTTCCTGGTCGCTGACATTGGAGGAGAACTGCACGTGGTCCATGTCATAGTCGGGAGGGGCGGCATCGGCGGAAAAATTCTGCTTGTACCACAGCGTCAGCAGGCTGTCCGTAATCTGCGGGGTATAGTCCACCGGCTCCGTCCCGCGGGAAGGGACGTCATTCCCCTCCATGACGGCTTCCAGTTCCCGGTCCGGCAACGGAGCGGCCCGCAAGCTGTCCAGCAGGGCGGATAGCGAATCCCGCTGCCGCTGCAGGCGGGCGTTTTCCCGCAAAGTTTTTTCCCACTGCTGCCGGGGAATGGAAATCCGCTGTCCCGCAGCCGGATAAGCGAGGGAAAGGCACAGCAAGACAGGCAGGAGACGCTTGAACATGGCGGTACGGAAATCAGAAGCGCAATCCCAGGCGCAGGCCGAGCCCGGCGCCCTCCCCCGCCAGCGCATACTGGCCGGCAGGCGGCATGACGGCGGGCGAAACCGAAAAGGCGATATCTTCGCTCACCTCGAAATTGTGCATGTAGGAAAAGACATTGGCATCGATGACCTGCAGGAGGTACACCAGCCCGAGGGCCAGGGCGGAATAATCCCGGTAGCGGCGGTAAAAGTCGCGGTAATAGAGGGCGGATTCCGCGGAAATCGGTCCGGTATAGGTCGCCGTATCGGAGGCATCGATGTAGATGCGGCGGTAACGCTCGTAATTGACCGTATTGGTCGTCAGGAAATAGGTCGCGCAGGCCATGCCCCCCAGATAGACGGGAATTTTCCAGTAATCGTGGTTATAGACCTGTCCGAGCCCGGGCAGCAGGAGGGAATAAATGGTCGCCTTCCCGGCTTTCGGCCACGGGGCCTTGTAGCTGGCGATGCCGTCCATCAGCGTGCCCCAATACGCCAGCCCGGCACCGATGAAGCACCATTTCGCCGCATCGTGCTTGCCCTGCGTATTCAGGTAAACGCCCGCGCCGGCAGCACCGAGAATGGTGGAATACACGATGGGCAGCTTCCAGTACTGCCGGTTGTAGATTTGCTGCCCGCCGATGAACACCAGCGAGCCGGCGAAAGAAGTACCCGGCTTCAGTTCATTCTTGTGGGCGAGGCCGCCGAAATACTCCTTGAACGAAAAAAGCACGTCCACGGAATCCTTGGACGAGGCCGCATCGTCATTGTACGACTGCGTAAAGGCATCTTTCCGGAACTGGGCGCCTGCCCGGAAGGAAAAGGCCCATACGCACAACAGCGTACAACAGATGGCGGACAGCTTCTTAATCATCAAGCAACTGCAGGAATTTTTCCACGTCGGCTTCGCTGCGGAAACGCACGGTCAGGGAGCCTTTGCCGGATGCGCTGCGGCGCACGGAAACATCGCCGCCGAAACGGTCCTGCAGGCAGTCCTGCAAACGGAGATACTGCCCGTCCAATGCGGCGGGTACCCGGCCCGCGCTTCTGGCTTTCAGCGGTTCGCCGGACAGCTGCATGCGGCGCACCAGCATTTCCAGTTGCCGGACGGAAAGCCCCTCCGCCACCACCATGTCGCACAGTTCCTCCTGTACGGCGGGATTTTCGACCCCGAGCAGCACCTTGGCATGTCCCACGCTGATCAGGCCGACTTTGAGGTCGTGCTGGGCCTTGACCGGCAGGCGCAGCAGGCGCAGGTAGTTCGTCACGGAAACCCGCTTCTTGCCCACCCGTTCCGCCATCTGCTCCTGGGTCAGGGAACATTCGTCTATCAGCCGCTGGTAACTCATCGCAATTTCGATGGGGTCCAGGTCCTGGCGCTGGATATTCTCCACGATGGCCATTTCCAGCATCCCCCGCTCGCCGGCATCCCGGACATAGGCAGGCACCATCGTCATCCCGGCCATCTGGCAGGCCCGGTAGCGGCGCTCCCCGCTGATAATCTGGTAACGCCCGCCGGGGATACGGCGCACCGTAATCGGCTGAATCAGCCCGAGGGCGCGGATGGAAGCGGCCAGTTCCTCCAGTCCCTCCTGGTTGAAGGACTGGCGCGGCTGGAAAGGATTCGGCGCAATCATTTCAACGGGAATCCGCAGCACGTCGGAGCCGTCGGCGGGCGTTTCCGCCCCGGCCACATGCTTGTGGATATATCCCACGGGCTTGCGGAACGCCTCCGCTCCCGTCGCTTCGCCCAGCAGGGCGCTCAAGCCCTTTCCCAGGCCCCTCGTTTCCCTATTTGCCATACGCTTCGTCTTCTTTCCCTTCCGGCTGCCGCTGGAAAGCCGCCGTGTCGCCGTTCCGCTCCAGCAATTCCCGGGCCAGACCCATATAATTCATGGAACCGTTGCACATCACGTCATACAGGATAATGGGCTTGCCGTGCGACGGGGCTTCGCTCAGGCGGATGTTCCGCTGGATGACCGTCCGGAATACCATGTCCCCGAAATGGTCGCGCAATTCCGCCAGCACCTGGTTGTGGACTTTCGTCCGCCCGTCGAACATCGTCACGATGAAGCCTTCGATGGTCAGTGCGGGATTCAGTTCATTCTGCACCAGCCGGATGGTCTGCATCAGCTTGCCCAATCCTTCCAGGGCGAAGAACTCCGGCTGCACCGGGATGGCCACGGAATCGGCGGCGGTCAGGGTATTGACCGTGATGAGGCCCAGCGACGGCGAGCAGTCGATGATGATGTAGTCGTAGCCGTCCCGGATGGATGAAAGGGCCTCCCGGAGGACGGACTCGCGCTTGTCCCGCTGCAACATTTCGATTTCCGCGCCCACAAGGTTGATGTGGGACGGAATCATGTGCAGCATATCCAGGTCTGTCTGAATCAAAGCGTCTTCAATGCCAATCTGTCCGATCATCACCTCGTACAACGTGCGGCCCCGCCCGTCGTTGGGAGAGAAATTGAGCCCCGAAGTCGTATTGGCCTGCGGATCAGCGTCGATAATCAGCACCTTTTTTTCCAAAGCCGCCAGGGAGGCGGCCAGGTTGATGGCGGTAGTGGTTTTTCCCACCCCGCCTTTCTGATTGGCGATTGCAATGACTTTGCCCATTTTCAAACCAGTTGTAAGGATGCAAATTTAGATGCAGTTTTGAACTTTTCCAAAAGTTCGTGCAAAATCGGGCACAAATCGGACGCATTGTCCGCGAGATTCCGCCACCGGCCTGGCATGCAAAGGCGGCAGGCCTCCGGAAGGTGGCATGGTACCCCTGCCGAAGGCTTTTTCGCAGCCCCGGGCGCTACACCAGCACTTCCACGGGATTTTTCCCGCAGGCGCTGCGGAAGACGGGGACGGAAGGGAAAGCGGTGACGATGATGTCCCGCAGAAGTTCCTGCGTATATTGCTCGCTTTCATAGTGTCCGAGGCAGGCCAGCAGCATCCCCTCGCCATCGAAGAAATCGTGGTAATGGAACTCTCCGCTCACGAAACAGTCCGCCCCCGCCCGCAGGGCGTCCGGAAGCAGGAAAGCACCGGCGCCGCCGCACAGGGCAACCGTCCGGACAGGCGTTCCCTCCGCCGGGGTATGGCGCAGGGAGCGGACCTTGAACACCCGCTGCAATTGCTGAAGGAACTCCTGCCGGGAGACCGGCGCAGGCAATTCACCGACCACGCCCGCCCCGGCATCGACGCCCGGTTTCGGTGCCAGCCAGCGCACATGCCGGAGCCCGAGCAATGCCGCCATTTGATGGCTCACGCCGCCCGGGGCATTATCCAGGTTGGTGTGTGCCGCATACAGCACGATGCCGGCCCGGACCGCCTTCGTGACGCAGCGCTGCTGCCACGTTGCGGCCCCTACCTGCCGCAGCGGATGGAAAATCAAAGGATGGTGTGACACCACCAGGTTATACCCGCCGGCCACGGCTTCGTCGATGACCGCCTCGGTCATGTCCAGGCATACCAGCACT
>JAGAFI010000150.1 GCA_017612675.1 Bacteroidales bacterium | reverse complement strand
CTGTTATAGCCCGGCATCCCGCAAGGTCCGAACCGGGGAATGACGGATTTTTATGGTTGAACGTATCGCATCCACCCTCAATGACATCATCTGGAGCCCTGCCCTGGTCATCCTGCTGGTGGGTGCCGGCCTGTATTTTTCCTTCCGGACCGGCTTTGTCCAAATCCGCTGTTTCGGCCTGATGGTCCGGGCCCTTTTCGCCCCGGCGCACAAGGAAGAAGACGGTGCCAAACGGGGCATCTCCTCTTTCGAAGCCTTTTGCATCGCCCTCTCCGGTCGGGTCGGCACGGGAAACATCGTCGGTGTCGCCACGGCCATCGCCCTCGGCGGCCCCGGTTCCGTGTTCTGGATGTGGGTCATCGCGTTCCTGGGGGCATCGACGGCCTTCGTCGAATCCACCCTCTCACAGCTTTTCAAGTTCCACCATGCGAGCGGTTACCGGGGCGGACCGGCCTGTTACATCGAACAAGGCCTGAAAAAACGCGGCATAGGCGTCCTTTTCGCCATCCTCACCATGGTCGGCTATGGCATCCTGCTACCGGCTGTCCAGGCAAACGGCGTGTCGGGTGCCCTCGTCAACTCCTTCCACATTTCACCCCTGGCCGCCGGCATCGGCGTCGCCCTGCTGCTCGCCCTGGTGATAGTGGGCGGCATCAAGAGTATCGCACGCGTTGCCTCCATCATCACGCCGTTCATGGCACTCGGATATATCATCTTCGCCATTATCGTCATATTCAGTCATTTAGACGCTATTCCCGGGGTATTCCTGTCCATTTTCAGCGGGGCCTTCGGCATACAGCCCGTGGCCGGCGGCATCCTCGGCTCCACCATCATGATGGGCATCAAGCGCGGCATCTTCTCCAACGAGGCCGGTCAGGGCGGAGGGGCCATCGTGTCCGCGTCCGCCGCCGTTTCCCACCCGGCCCGGCAGGGTCTGGCGCAAGCCTTCTCGGTCTATGTCGATACCCTGCTCGTCTGCACGGCGACGGCGCTGATGATACTCTGTTCCGGCACCTACAATATCCTGGACGCCCGGACCGGGGAAATCCTGGTCGGCTCATCTCCCGAACTCGGCGCCAATTACGTCGGGTTCACCCAGGCAGCCGTCGATACGGTATGGGCGGGTTTCGGGAGTTCTTTCGTCAGCATCGCCCTGCTGTTTTTCGCCTTCACGACCCTGATGGCCTATTATTTTTATACGGAATCCAGCATCATCTATCTCTTCTCCAAAAAGAAAGACGGCTCGAAACCGGAAAAGTTCCTGATTTGGACGAGCCGGTTCGTGCTGTTGGGGATGGTGGTTTTCGGCGCAGGCCGGGAAGCCAATGTCATCTGGCAGCTCGGTGACATCGGCGTAGGCCTCACGGCCTGGATCAACGTCCTGGCCCTGCTGCTCCTGTGCCCATACGCCATCCGCGCCCTTCGCGAATACGAGTCGGAACAGAAAAAACCATAGCAGACCGCCTGCCGGCAAGCGTCAGAGCCGGATTTCCACCTTCGTGGTTTCCCCTACGGAAGATGCCGGCAATTCGATGACGGCGGCGGGGCCCTCCATGCGGGCGGGAATGTCGCTGCCGTTCACGCGGACGCAGCGGGGCAGCGTGCGGACGCCTTCGAGGACAAGGGTGAGTTTCCGCGTCCCGGGAGCGCCTGCATAGCGGCCTTCCCGCGGGAAAACGGTCAGCGTGAGCTTCTTGCCGGCGGCTTCCTTGCGAATGCGGGTCGTGGCATACTCCTCCACGAAACGCTGCGTCAGCCCGTCGTCTTCATAGCGGACATATTCCGAAATCCCGTCTCCCGGCACGACGAGGATGCGCCACGCCGGGTCCGGCTCCTGCAAATTCCGGATGCCCTCCGCCGCCAGCGGAATGACGGCACCGGCACGCACATACCAGGGATTCTCATCGATAGCATAATACAAGGTCTGCTGCGTGCCACCCTTGCGCATCACATGCCGGGCCATGTCATACCAGTCCGTCCCCCGCGGGAACCACATCTTGCGTTCCGTCCGGCCATCTTCCCCGGCGGGCCGGCACAGGACCGTCCCGAGAATGTTGTCCCCGAAGAAGTACTGTTCCCGGCAGGTATAGGCAAGGGGCTCTTCCGGATATTCGTAATACATCGGGCGGGTCATGGAAACGCCCGTGTCATAGGCCTGCCGCGCCGCGTCATAGATATACGGCGTCAGGGCATAGCGCAGGTCGATGGCCGCTTTCATACAGGCATAGTGCTCCGGATAGGACCAGATGCGGCGGTCCAGGTGTTCGCTCTGCGTGGAATGGGTCTTGAAAATGGGCGTAAACACCCCGTATTGCAGCCAGCGCGTGTACATCTCCGGTTCGGTATTACGCACATGGTCTTTTTTCTGCGTATGCCCGCCGATGTCGTGTCCCCAGTAACCGTATCCCACATTGGAGGCCGTAGCCGTGAAATACGGCAGGAACGCCAGCACGCTCCATTCATCGAAGGTGTCACCGCTGAACCCGATCTGGTAGCGGTGGCTGCCCAGCCCGCCCCAGCGGTGGTAGATGAAGGGACGCGGGGCATCCAGCCCCAGATAGCGGCTCTGGCGGACTTTGTCATTGAAAAAGGCGTAGTTGCACCAGAAAGTCGAAGACAGGTTCCTGACATAGCGGCTTTCCCGCCATTGCTGCCAGTCCAGCCACCAGAAATCCACGCCCTGCCGTTCCAGCGGATGAATCACGGAATGAAAATAGGCATCCGCCCACGCCTGCTGGTCAAGCCGGAACGGAACGGGGGCGCGGTACCCGGCCTTGCCCACCTTGGCGGACAGTCCGGCGAACTGATAGCCCCCTTCGGAATAGACATAATCCTGCGGACCGTCATAGTCGTCCGTGCGGGACAGGTAATCCCGGACAAAAGCGTCATAGCAATCCTCATAAGGCCGGATGCCGCTGGCGGGATGCAGGTTCAGCGAGGTCTTGTAGCCCATGCCGTGCAGTTCCCGCAGCAGGCCTTCGGGGTCGGGAATCAAATCGCGGTTCCACGTGTAGCCGGTCCAGCCGCGCCGCTGCCCGAATTCGTCCTTGCCCAGCCGCTTGTTCATCTCCTTCCAGGTCAGGTGCCAGTCCATGTCGATGATGAACACGTCCATCGGGATGTTCCGCTCCCGCATCTGCCGGCCGATTTCCAGCAGTTCCTCGTCCGTATAAATCCAATACCGGCTCCACCAGTAGCCCAGCGTATATTTGGGCGGCAGCGGAATTTTCCCGGCCACTTTCGTAAAATCGGCCAGCGCACCCTTGTAATCATGCCCATAGGCGAAAAGGTACAGGTCCCGGCGTTGTCCCGCCGGCCGTTCCGCCACCCATTCTCCCCAGTCGGAACCGTCTTTCACCAGCAGGTGACGGGCAGACTCGTCCACGAGCGCCCAGCCGTCCCGGGACAGGATGCCCGGCTCGATGTAATTGTCGCGCGAACTGATGCGGGAAAAGCCCAGACACCCGTCCAGCGTACGGGTCGTGCCCATCAGGTTGCCGCTTGCGTCCGCCGCGGGTGTCCATGTCACCGTCTTGCCGTTCAGGCGGAAAGAGACGCGCAGATTGTTTGCATCGAACACGCCGTTTCCCGTATAGACCAGCGTCAGGGCTTTCGTCCGGATGGTCAGATGTCCGTTCTTCCGCTCCTGCGTAAAGGCGGGCACCGGCAGGCGGCGGTTCACGATGGCCAGCGTGGCGTTGTCTTCGAATACGCCGTCCTCCGCCCAGTCCATCCGGACAAGGCGGTCGGTCAGCACCGTGAAGCGGGCATTGCCCTGCACGACGGTGGCGGCTTCCTCCGCTTTCGGCTCAAACACTTCGGCGTGGCCCCCGGCGCAGAGCAAAAGCGCCGGCAGCAGGCCCAGGATTCGTTTTCGTATCATGTCTGTCTTCATTTTCAAAAAAAATTTCCGGACGAAGCAACAGGCGGAGGTATCGCTGCCACTTCCTGCGTACCAACCGAAACCTCCGGTATGGAACATCGGCCCCACCGGGATTTTGAGGACGGCCCGTTCATGCGGGAAGGCCCAGGGTACTGCATGGTACGTGCCCATACCGGAATGGTCTTCGCCGCCGCAAGACAGCCGCGTTCCAAACCCGCTTTTATTTTCCCCCGATGAGGGCCGAGTCTTCGAAGTATTCTATCCGCATGGCGCGGCGCACGTCGCGGAGCGTCGCGGAGGCTTCGGCCACGGCGGCTTCCGTCCCCCGGCGCAGCACTTCCCACACGGCAGGGATGTCCTGCTCCAGCGCGGCGCGGCGCGCACGAATCGGCGCCAGGGTATCGTTCAGGATGGCCGCCAG
>JAGAFI010000149.1 GCA_017612675.1 Bacteroidales bacterium | reverse complement strand
GTTTGAAAAACAGCCGGATTTGGTTATCTTTGCCCGATATGGCTTCTGCAAAGGTCGATGTGGCGGCGCAATGCCGGCAATTGGTGGAAGATGCCCGTCGGGGCGTCTTCAAGCCGGTTTACCTCCTGATGGGGGATGAGCCGTATTATCCGGAGCTTGTCTGCCGGGCGGTTCTGGAACATTGCATTGCCGAAGAAGAAAAGGATTTCAATGAAACGGTCTGTTTCGGCGCCGACGTGACCGCCGACCAGGTGGTGACGGCTGCACGCCGTTTCCCGATGATGGCGGAACGCCAGTTGCTGGTCGTCAAGGAAGCCCAGCAGTTGAAGGATATCGAAAACCTGGCCATTTATTGCGCCGGGCCGCTGGAATCCACGGTATTGGTGCTGTTGCTGCACAAGGCGGTCGTGGACCGGCGGAAAGGGCTTTACAAGGCGGTGCAAAAAATCGGCGCGGTCGTGGATTCGCCTGCCATCCGGGATTATGAAATCGCGGGCTGGATTTCCCGGTATTATGCTGAACGCGGGCTTCGGATAGACCCGCAGGCGGCGGCGCTGTTCGGGGAGTCCGCCGGGACGGATTTGTCCACCATCGTCGTGGAGACGGACAAACTGCTGAAAAACCTGCCGGAGGGCACGACGGAAATCGGGGTGAAGGATGTCGAGGAAAATATCGGAGTCTCCCGCCAGTTCAGCATATTCGAACTGACCCGTGCCCTGTCTTTCCGCCAGAATGCCCGGGCGCTTGCCATCGCATCGCGCGTCGGCACGGGGGCGAAGTTCCAGATGCCGGCGGCGGTCAGCGCCCTGTTTACGCATTTTTACCGCATCCTGCGTTACGGCGCCCTGCTCGCCCGGGGCGGCAGCGTGTCCGCGGAGGACAAGGCCGCGGCGCTATCCGGGGTGAATCCGTATTTTTACAAGGAATATGATACGGCGGTACGCCAGTATCCGCTGCCGAAAGCCAAGGCGGTCGTTTCCCTGCTCTGTGAGTATGACTACCTGGGCAAGGGGGGAGACGGGGCCGCTGCTGCGCCGGACGCCCTGCTGGTGGAACTGACGGCCAAGATTTTGAACATATAGACAATGGCAAAGATAAGTTGCAAGGAAATCTGCAAGCATTTCGGGGAAAAAGTCGCCCTGGACCATGTCAGCATCGAGGTGCCCGAAGGGCGGATTTATGGTTTGCCCGGCCCCAACGGGGCGGGGAAGACCACGCTGATCCGCATCATCAACCGGATTACGATTCCGACGTCCGGCAGCGTCCTGTTCGACGGGGCGCCCATCCGGCAGGAGGATGTGGAAAAAATCGGTTATATGCCGGAAGAACGCGGTCTGTACCGGAAAATGAAGGTGGGCGAACAGGCGCTCTACCTCGCCCGGCTGAAAGGCATGTCCGGCGGGGACGCCCGCAGTGCGCTGAAGGAATGGTTCGAGCGTTTCGATATCGGCGGCTGGTGGGACAAGAAAGTGGAGGAGCTTTCCAAGGGCATGGCCCAGAAACTCCAGTTCATCACGACGGTGGTGCATCGCCCTTCGCTGATGATTCTCGACGAGCCCTTCTCCGGTTTCGACCCGGTGAACGCCGCCCTGATCCGTACGGAAATCCTGCGGCTCAAGGACGAGGGGGCCACCATCATCCTGTCCACGCACAACATGGAATCGGTGGAAGAACTCTGTGATGACATCGCCCTCATCAACCGGTCCCGGCTGGTCATCGAAGGGGGAGTGGAGGCCATACGCAGACAGTATGGCAACAATGACATCGAACTGGTCTATACAGATGCATCCGGGCGCCATACCGAGGTGCTGCCGCGGGAAACGGACGGCAATTCCACCTTGCAGGCATTCCTTGACAGAGGTGTGACCGTCAATGCCTACCGGGAATTGATGCCCCGGATGAACGACATTTTCATCAAACTGGTAAAAGGGGAGGACGCACAATGAAAAGCAGGAATATCGGCATCATCATCGGTCGGGAGTATCTCAACCGGGTCAAGAAAAAGAGTTTCCTCGTGACCAATTTCCTGGTCCCCATCCTTTTTGCCGGCGGCTTGATTGCCCTGATGGTGGTGATGATGAACACGCGGGACAAGGTGAAAAACATCGGGGTCGTGGACCGGTCGGGGATTGTCATGCCGATGCTGGAAAACAGTGAAACCATCCGCTATGTGGATTATGGCGCCTGTCAGCCGGATTCCGTGAAAGCCCGGATGGACGAGTGGAAACTCGATGCGGTGCTGTCTGTGTCCGAACTCGACGAGGCGGAGAAAAACCTGTCCGCAGAGATTACTTCGCGCAAGCCCCTCGGCCTGGAGACCTCGGAAATCATCCAGTCGCGCATCAACGACGCCCTTGAGCACTATCGCGTCGCTTCCTACGGCATCGCCGACTTGGAACGCATCCTGCAGGATGTCAAGGCGGACGTGCGGCTCAAGGCCTATACGATGGATGACGAGGGGAAGGAAACCCTGTCGGAAACGGGGGTGTATGCCGTCCTCTCCATGGTACTCGGTATTTTTGTGTTCATGTTCATCACGCTTTTCGGCAGCATGGTGATGTCGGCGGTCATCGAAGAAAAGTCCAGCCGCGTCGTGGAGGTCCTGGTAAGCTCCGTGAAAGCCACCGAACTGATGTTCGGAAAAATCATCGGCATCGCGCTCGTGGCCATCACCCAGTTCGCCATCTGGATTCTGCTGACCGTGGTGCTGGTGGGGGCCGGCAGCCGTCTCTTTGCGCCGGACATGCTGGCGGAAAGTGCGCGCAGCGCCGCCGTGACGCCGGGGATGGATGCCATGCAACTGGCGGAAATGCCGGAACCGGGTGAGCTTTCCGTCATTTTGGGGACCCTGCACAACCTGCCTTTGGGCGAGATGGTGGCCGTGTTCCTCGTGTTTTTCTTTTTCGGCTATATGCTGTACGCCTCCCTTTTTGCCGCTGTCGGTTCTGCGGTCGAGAACGAGGGGGATACCCAGCAGTTGCAAATCCCGCTGACCATTCCGCTGATGGTGGCGTATATCATCGCGCTGTATGCATTCAAGGCGCCCGACAGCGCCGTGGCGTTCTGGGGTTCGATGTTCCCGTTCACCTCGCCCATCGTGATGATCGCCCGCCTGCCTTTCGGCGTACCCGCCTGGGAGTTGCTGCTTTCGACGGGGCTGCTCATCGGGACGTTTGTCCTGTTTGCCTGGCTGTCGGCGAAAATCTACAAAGTCGGTATTCTGATGTTTGGTAAAAAATCTACATGGAGTGATTTATGGAAATGGCTAAAACAAAAATGACACGGACGGTGTCGTGGATGCTGGCCCTTGGGCTGGCGGTCGGATGTTGCGGCGCCCCCCGCTTCACCTGGCAGCGCTTCGAAATGGACGGCAGCCGGACCGGCGTGGGCATTCCGACGGCGGACAATGTGTCCGAAGCAATCGGGACGGTGGAAGACGGGGTCTATACCGCGCCCAACGGGCGGGTGTTCCGGGACGGTGCCACGCCGCTGGTGGCAGAAAAGCTCATTGCGGTACAGCCGGACATGCGCCGGCTCAAGGAAGTAATCGGGCAGAGCGCCCGCTACATGGACAAGCCGGACGATTGCGTGGAGTTCGGGCTGGGCAACCTGATTGCCGATGCGATGCTGGCCACCTGCCAGGAACTGACCGGGAAAAAGGCGGACGTGTCCCTGCAGAATTTCGGCGGCATCCGCGTGGACATGCCGGAAGGTGCCATTACGCTGGATGTCGTGGAGTCCATGCTTCCGTTCCGGAATTACCTGACGATTGTGGATGTGAAGGGGGCGGATTTGCGCAAGATATTCGCGCAGTTCGCCGGGACGCCCCTCTGCGTAGGCGGCGCCCGGTTGGTGCTGGAAGGCGGTGCGCTGGCGGATGTGACAGTGGGCGGCGCTCCGCTGCAGGACCAAAAGACATACGCCGTGGTGACCACCAGTTTCCTGCTGGACGGCGGAGACGGGTATGCCATTGCCAAGGATGCCGTCCGGATGAACGAATATCCCGTGCTGATGAAAGAAATGTTCGAGCGCTATATCCGCAGCATGACGGCGGAGAACAAAGTGGTGGACGCCGAGGTGGACGGACGGGTAACAAAACGATGAAAGCGATGAAAATACGGATGAGTCTTTGCGCCGCCGTGCTGCTGCTGTGCGCCTGCGGCCCGAAACTGGTGATTGTGCATACCAATGACACGCACAGCCACTTCGACCCCGATTTCAAGCAGCGGGGCGGTATTGTTGAACGTGCCGCGTTCATCGATTCCGTCCGCCGTGCCAACGGGGCGGGAAAGGTCTTGCTGCTGCACGCGGGAGACTGGAACCAGGGAACGACCTATTATTCCGAACTCGGCGGTTCGATGGAAGTGGATATGGTGAATGCGCTCGGTTACGATGCGATAGCCCTCGGCAACCATGAATTCGACAACGGCATTGAAGATTTGTGCGAGCGGGTGAAGAACGTGCGCTGTCCGGTGCTCTGTGCGAACCTCGATTTGTCGCCTTTCGAATTGGGGCGGTATGTCAGGCCGTACACCGTGCTCCGGCGTGGCGGGATGAAAATCGGCGTCATCGGCCTGGAGGCCACGTTGCAGGGCTGTGTGAGCGCCCCCATCGCTTCGCGTATTCCGCAGTTGGATGCGGTGGAAGTGACGAACCGCTGGGCGAAGTTCCTCAAGGAAGAAGAACGCTGCGATTTGGTCATCCTGCTTTCGCACCAGGGGTATAAGGAAGACCAGGAAAATGCCGCGGCCATCCGGAACGTGGATTTGGTCATCGGCGGCCACTCGCACACCTTTGTGGAAGATTTCGTCTATGTGACGGATTTGGACGGCAGGCAGGTACCTGTCGTTACGGACGGACGCTGGGGCCTGGAAATGGGCGTCGTGAAGGTGTACGGAAAATGATACGCTCGATGACCGGTTACGGCAAGGCGGAGGCCTTGCTGGAAGGGGGAAAACTGACCGTTGAAATCCGCTGCATAAACGGCAAGAACGCTGATATCTCCGTCAAGAGTTCGCTGCTGCCCAAAGACCGGGAAATGCAGGTGCGGAAACTGCTTGCAGAGCGCCTGCAGCGTGGCACGGTGGATATGTTCCTGACATGGGAACCGCTTGTCCGGCAGGCGGCTGCCGGCATCAATACGGAACTGGCCGCCTCCTATTTCGCGCAGTTGCAGGAATTGGGCGGGCGTCTGCCCTTGCCGGATTTGGGTGACGAAGATTCTCCGGCGCGGGTGCTGGGATTGCTGCTGGCCCTGCCGGACGTGGTGGAGTCCCGGAAGCGGGATGTGATTTGCGAACAGGACTGGCCGCAGGTGGAGCGGGCGGTGGTGTGTGCCATCGATGCCGTGGAAGCCTATCGCCGGCGGGAAGGAGAAGCGCTTGCCGCCGACATGACCGCCCGTGTGCAGAC
>JAGAFI010000148.1 GCA_017612675.1 Bacteroidales bacterium | reverse complement strand
GTTTCCGGATGGTTTTCAAGGACGGATAACGCCGCAGGAGTTCCTGCAGGCGCCGCCACGGCAAGGTGCTGCGGTGATAAATCCCCATGGCAAAGAGCCGGACAAGTTCCCCAAGAAGCGTCGGAGCGGAAGGGCGGTGGGGACTGCTGACCCGCACCACGGAGCCCACGCATTTAAGCGACATCTCCGCCTCCCGGCTGCATGGCCGCCCCTCCCGGGCATGGATGGCGCCGGCCTCCCGCACGACGCCGGTCCGGAAGCCGAAATACCGGGCGCGGTCAATGTAATTGTCATCCTCCCCATACTGCCGGAAGGCCGGAGAAAAACCGCCGACCGCACATACGCACACACGTGTCAGCATCCAATGGGCCGCCATGACGAAAGGAACTTCCGCCACATCCCCATTCCCGGATGCCAGCGCCCGGGCACAATGTCTGGCGAAATTCCTGTCCCACTGCACCCCGCCGCCATCGTATTGCACGGGACTCAGGATGCCGTATTCCGGATGGCCGCGAAACGCTGCGATGAGCCGGGAAAAGGTGTCAGGACGCACCCAGGCATCCTGGTTGAGCAAATAGACATAGCTGTAAGCACGTTCCAACGCGTAGCGGAGCCCGATATTGTTGGCCGCGCCGAAACCGGGATTGTCCGGCTGCTCCAGCGTCTCGACCCCCTGGCTGCGCAGCCAATCCGCCGTCCCGTCCGTGGAACCGTTGTCGATGACGAGGATGTCTGCGGGCAGCGAAGAGGAACGGACAGAACCGATGCAACGCGCCATCCACGGCATCCCATTGTACGTCACAATGATGACCAGCAGTTCAGGCGAGGCGGGCATAGCGTTTGAAAATCTCTTTGGGACTGCGGCGGGTAAAAATGCTGCGGGTATTGTTCCGGTACGTCAGGTATTCCGTTTTCCGCCCCGCCAGGCGCGCCTTGATGCGCTTGGCCCATTCCGCCGCCCACACCCCGGCCCCGAGCAGCAGGTAACGGAACGCATGGCCGCCGGAAAAGAACAGCAGGCTTCCCCGGATGGACGCGGGACGCAATGCCGGAGCAAGGGCGCTGGCCGTCGTCCGCCATTTGTGAACCACTTCCACACCGGCATCGCACCAGACCTCGAAACCGGCTGCACGCGCCGCCGTGGACAGGGCAATATCCTCCGGCGTAAAGAAATAGCGCTCGTCAAACCAGCCGAGTTCCCGAAAAACCTCCGTCCGGATCAGGAATGCGGCACCGGATATATTATAGGTGCGGAACAAGCCCTGGCCGTTATCGACAGGCTCCCGGTACAGGTGCCATTGCTGCAGGACATATTTCCAGCCCGGATAATCCGGCCTGCCGCACAGCTGGAGACTGCCGTCGGGATTGACCAGTTTGGGCGCCACGATGGCCGTCCGCTCCGGAAGCCGCCCGAAATCCGCCACCAGCGCATCGATGGCCGGCATCCGGAGTTCCGTATCGTCATTGAGGACAAAACAATACTTGCTCGCCACATCCCGGAGTGCAAGGTTGTTGTTTTCCGAAAAGCCACGCACCTGCGTGCTTTCAATCCAGCGGACCTGCGGGAAATCCGCCCGGGCCTGCGCCAGGTTTTCCGGCCGGAACCGATAAGCCACCACCCGCACGTCAAGCGGAACATGCGTCTGCGCATACAGGCTCCGCAGGCAGGGATACAGATTGTCCATCCTGTCCATGCAAACGATGATGACGCTGACTTCCGGCGGGAAGGAAATGTTCTGCTCCACCATGATGCAAATATAGCAGAATATGCTTACATTTGCAGAAAATTGCACAAGATTATCGCTTATGAAAAAAATCTTTTTGTTCTTTTCCCTGGCATTTGTCCTGCTTTCGTGCCAGAAAAACGGCACCGCCACAGCCGAATATCCGATGTTCTGGACATGGATGGAAGACCGTGAAGGGCTGGATTTGGATACGCTGTTCGTCCAGATGGACGAGGCGGGCATCGACGGCCTGATGCTCTATGTCCCGGATATGGAACGCTACCAGAAAGCCGCCGCCCTCGCCAAGGAACACGGCGTCACGTTGTATGCCTGGATTTGGACCCTCAACCCCCGGGGAGACCGCAAACGCCTGCTGGAAGAGCACCCGGAATGGTTCGACGTGAACCGCGAAGGAAAATCGCTCAGCGAAACGAAGGCGTATGTCAATTCCTACAAGTTCCTGAGCGCCGCCCTGCCGGAAGTCCGGGACTATGTCGTGGAGAACGTGCGCCGGGTCTGTGAGGTGGACGGCATCGACGGCATCTGCCTGGATTACTGCCGCATCGTGGACTGTGTACTGCCCATTTCCCTGAGCTACAATTACAATCTCCGGCAGGACACCGAAGTATTCCCGGAATATGACTATGGTTACCACCCCGCCGCCGTGGAAGCGTTCATGGCGGAATACGGGTACGACCCGCGTAGCGTGGAAGACCCCACGCGCGATGAAAAATGGTGCGCGTTCCGCGAAAGGCTCATTTCGGAAGTCGCCAACCTCGCGGCGGAAACCGCCCACAGCTACGGCAAAAAAGTCTGCGCATCGCCTTTCGCCACCGTCAAGCTTGCTTCGTTCATGGTGGCCCAGAATTTCGCCCAGTGGAACCTCGACCTCGTGTTCCCGATGGTATATTCCGATTTCTATTCCATGGAGCCGGGCTTCACCTATGACGCCACCGTGCAGAACAAACGGGACAAAAATCCCAAAACCACGCTGTTCTGCGGCCTTGGCGCAGAATTGGGCGGCGATTTCGACAGCCTGGTCGAGAACATGGATGCGGCTTTCCGGGGCGGCGCCCAGGGTATCAGCCTCTACACCATCGCCGGCCTGAACACCCCCGATATCCGCAGCCAGTTCAAGGCTTATGCAGACAGCCTGCGCCAAATCCGCAAGGCAAACAAAGGCACGATGCCCGCCCTTGAACCCGTTCCCTACGCCCCCGCAGGTGACATCAGCCTCGACCCGCTCTCCCATCCGCGCCTGATGCAGGTGGTGGAACGCAACATCCAGCGGCTCATCGCCGGAGAGCCCATCCACGAGAAAGGCATGAACGGCATGGTCCCCGACGACCCGACCCGCCTGTATCCGGAACTGGTACTCGGCGAATACGAACTCCAGCGCTCCACGGACCGCCTGCTGGTCTATGAGGTGGAAGAGAAAGCCAGCGGGAAACGCCTCAGCGTCCTCTTCCCCATCTACGGAGGCCTGATCTCCGGCTGGGACGTCCGCCTGGCGGAATAAGTGATAAAACTCACATCGGACAAGGCCGGCGAAACGCTCGTTTCGCCGGCCTTGTTCAGATTTCCGAGCCCGCTCCGGGCCAGCGGCACATCCAGGTCTAACCTGCCCCTTCAGCGGACAATTCATAAAATTTTTCAAAAATAATCCCGGGATGTTCTAAATTTTTTTCGGAAAAATTTGGCAGATATGAAAATTTAACGTACCTTTGCCTTCGGTAATGAACAACTATTCTAACCAACAATAATTAACCTTCTTTAAGGTATACACTACTAACTAACCGTTAAACCCCGCTGCGAAGCGGGGTTTAGTCGTTTTTATGGAGCGGGAGGCACTTACAGCGTCCGCTTGATTTCGACAATCTGGAAAGCCTCAATGACGTCCCCTTCCTTGATGTCGTTGTACCCGGCGATGCCCATGCCGCATTCCTTGCCGGCGGCGACCTCCTTGACCTGGTCCTTGCCGATTTGCAGGGAGCTCAGTTCACC
>JAGAFI010000016.1 GCA_017612675.1 Bacteroidales bacterium | reverse complement strand
TTATGCAGGTCGTCCGAATTTGCCGAAATGCGGTGATGTCATGGTTGCGCACACGACAATTTATGATGGCGGTTTTATGAACGAGGATAACCGCTTGTGTGGGGTGGATTTGATATCCGGCGAGGTGAAGTGGTTTTTCCCGACAGATACGGAATCGCGTTATTATTGTTATTTTAATGGAAATGGCTATGTCTATGGGGAGAAACTCGTTTTTCAGTATCAGGCTGACGCACGGACATATGAAGCGCGAGATTATCATACAACTGTCTGCATTGATGCGAAAACGGGAGAAATATTGTGGGCGGAAAAAGGGAAATCGGGGTATTCGTCGGTTAATGTCCAAGTGGTCGGAGATGATGTCGGTCGATGTTTTTTTCTGCTGGATAGCACCCGTGTCCGCTGTGCTGATTTGCAAGCAGGAACTGTAGCGGATTTTTTTGATTCGGACACTTTGCAGATCAATGATTTGTCGCTTTCCGGGAATTCTCTTGTCTTGTCTTGCTGTTCGAAATCGGGGAAAGCGTATCACTATCGTTCATATGCGATAGTGCTTGATAAGGATTCTGGGGGCGAGCAGTTGTTTGTTCCCTTGGTGGAGAATAGGATTTTGCCTCATTGTATCCTTTGTCAAGGGATTCTTTGGGGCAATGTCGGCACATTCATCAGTGCTGTTGATGTAAAAAACGGTAAATGGCTTTGGAGCCGGGATGATTGGTGTGCGGATTATGTGGGAGACATCGGCGTGTATGGTGATGTGTTGATGAAATGTGCAGAGGATGCCATAACCGGATATAATGTAAAGACGGGAGAAGTGGTATATAGTTATCCGCATTATGGAGCATGGCATACGTCCTTTGATGGACGATACGCGTATTTGATTAACCGGAAAAACAAGTTAGATATCATAGATATAGAAACCGGAAAGATTCTTGATACCGTGACTTGTAAATATGATACTGAGTACGATGGTTTTGGTTTGTCCTATCCGATGATATATAACGGGAAATTATATATCATGGGCGGCAATTCATTGTTCCGGTATTCGGTATATCCTTGGAAAAGATAGAAATGGAAAGGCTGTATCCGGAAACCCGCTTCCGGAAAACGGACCGGCAGGACAACGAAAAAGAAATGAGAACATGATAAGCGAGAAGAAACTTGACGAGACTTTGTCCGCGTTGTTTTCGGACATCCGTTTCGGTGGGCAGCCGGCAGGGCTTTACGACCCGCTGCGTTATATGATTGCCATTGGCGGGAAACGCATACGCCCCCGTTTGTGCCTGTTGTCCTATGCCTTGTACCGGGATGCGTTCCAGCCGGAAATCCTGGACTGTGCGGCGGCCTTGGAAGTGTTCCATACGTTTACGCTCATCCACGACGACATCATGGACCGCTCGCCGCTTCGGCGGGGCAGGGAGACGGTGTGGCGCAAATGGAGCGGGGTGACTGCCATCCTGAGCGGGGACGTGATGCTGATTGACGCCTACGAGCGGGTGGCCCGGGCGCCGGAGGCTGTCCGGGAGGCCGTGATGGCGCTGTTTTCCCGTACCGCCGCGCAAGTGTGCGAGGGACAGCAGTATGACATGGAATTTGAAACGCAGCCGGAAGTGGACGCCGCTTCGTATGACAGGATGATCGGGCTGAAAACCGCCGTCCTGCTGGCTTGTTCCGCCAAAATCGGCGCCCTCTGTGCCGGTGCGTCGGAAGCCGACTGCGAGGCGTTGTACCGCTATGGCTATTCCCTCGGCATGGCGTTTCAGGTGGCGGACGATTATCTGGATGCCTATGGCGACGAAAAAGTGTTCGGCAAGCCGATAGGCGGCGATATCCTCAACGGCAAGAAAAGCTGGCTGACGGTGCATGCGCTTGCACTGGCGCCGGACAAGCGGCGCTTGCAGGCCGCGTTGGACGCTCCGGCGGCGACGGAAGCGGAAAAAGCCGCCAAAATCTCCGCCGTTACCGCCATGTACGATGCGTTGGGCGTTCCCGGTGCCGCCTTGGCGGAAATCCGCCGCCATACGGACGAGGCGCTGTCCTCCCTGTCCGCCATGGGCTTGGGCCCTGTCCGGATGGAAGCTCTGCGCCGTTTTGCTTTCCAGCTGGTAGGCCGGGTAAAATAATGTGACGAGGAGGTCCTGCCGCACAACTCCCCGCCCGGGGCAAACGGTTGCGGATATGGCATCTTTTACAAAATGAATGGTTCGATATGGATTTGGTGTTTGCAACGGGCAATGCCCACAAACTGCGGGAGGCCGGGGAGATACTCGGAATGCCGCTGCGGAGCGCTGCGGATTGCGGCGTGACGGAAGAAATTCCCGAAACGGCGGACACGATAGCCGGTAATTCGGCGCAAAAGGCAGAATACTTGTATGCCCGTACGGGATGCGATTGTTTCGCGGATGATACGGGGCTGGAGGTGGATGCGCTGGACGGTGCTCCCGGCGTTTACACGGCGCGTTTTGCCGCCCGCCGGGCCTTGCTCTCCGGCCATCCGGAAGAAGCGGCGGCCATCGGCCATGATTTCGACGCCAACATGGACGCCCTGCTCGCGGAACTTGCTTTGCGGCCGGATGCACCCCGGACGGCGCGTTTCCGCTCGGTCGTCACCTTGATTGTCAACGGGGAAAAGCATTGCTTCGAAGGCACGATGGAAGGGCGCATCGCCCTCGCCAAATGCGGCAGGGGAGGATTCGGGTATGACCCTGTCTTCATCGCGGACGATTATCCGGACGTTACGGTGGCAGAACTTCCGGAAGAGACGAAAAACGCCATTTCCCACCGGGGAAAGGCACTTCGCGCCATGGCTGCGTGGCTGCGGGAACGCGGGGAATAGATGGACAGGCGCGACATTGAAATCATGGCGCCTGCGGGCAGTTTTGAATGCTTGCAGGCGGCTGTCCAGGGCGGGGCGGACGCCGTTTATTTTGGCGTGGGCCGGCTCAATATGCGAGCCCACAGTGCGGGCAATTTCACCGCCGGGGAATTGGACGAAGTGGTCTCCCGGTGCCACCATGCCGGCTGCAAGGCCTATCTGACCCTGAACATCGTCCTGTATGACGCGGAACTTCCCGAAATGCGGGCGACACTGGAAGCCGCGCAGCGGGCGGGCGTGGATGCCGTAATCGCATCCGACATGGCGGTTATCCTGGCGTGCCGCGCCATCGGGATGCCTGTGCATATCTCCACCCAGCTCAATGTCTCCAACTACGAGGCGCTGGCTTTTTATGCGCAGTTCGCCGACGTGGTCGTCCTCGCCCGGGAACTGGGGCTCGACCAGGTACGGGACATCCACGAAGCCGCCTTGCGGGCGAATCTCCGGGGACCGTCCGGTGCGCCTGTTCGCTTGGAAATGTTCGCCCACGGCGCCCTTTGCATGGCGGTCAGTGGCAAATGCTACCTGAGCCTGCACAGCAGCGGGGCTTCCGCCAACCGGGGCTCCTGCTACCAGATCTGCCGCCGTTCCTACGAGGTGTCCGATGCCGAGACGGGGGAACGCCTGCACATAGACAATGCCTATATTATGTCCCCCAAGGACTTGTGTACCATAGAATTCCTGCAAAGGATGCTGGACTCCGGCGTCCGGGTGCTGAAAATCGAAGGCCGGGCGCGGAGCGCGGAATATGTGGAACGCTGCACCCGGCTCTACCGGGCGGCGGCGGATGCCGTTTGCGCAGGCCGCTATTCCCCGGAATTGGCGCAGGATTACAAACGGCAGCTTGCGGAAGTCTTCAACCGGGGCTTCTGGGACGGCTATTACCAGGGGGCGCGTTTGGGCGAGTGGAGCGCGGTGTATGGTTCGCAGGCAACCCGGCGCAAGGTCTATTGCGGCAAGGTGAGCAATTGGTTTGACCGCATCGACGTGGCGGAAATTACCGTGGAGGCCGTACCGTTGGTGCGCGGGGACACCCTGCTGGCCATCGGACCGACCAGCGGTGTCACCGAATGGACGGCAACGGATATCCGGGTGGATTTCCAGCCTTGTGCGCGCGTGGAAAAGGGGCAGCGCTGCTCCGTGGCTGTTCCTGTCGGGGAAGGACGCGAACACCTGCGGCGGGGCGACAAAGTGTATGTCTGGCGGGAAACGGAAACGACAAATGAATAATACGGAGATTGAACGCAAATTTTTGGTGTCCGGGGACTTCCGTCCTTATGTGACGGCCTCTTCCCACATTCTGCAGGGCTATCTGGCCCGGCAGAACGGGCGCACCGTCCGGGTGCGCCTGCGGGATGACAAGGGATACCTGACCATCAAGGGGCCGACGGACGGCATCAGCCGTTTCGAGTGGGAAAGGGAAATCAGCCGGGAAGACGCCCTCGCGCTGGCAGGCCTCTGCCAAGGGGGCTTTATCGACAAGACCCGCCACCTCGTACCTTTCGGCGGCCACGTATTCGAGGTGGATGAGTTCCACGGTGCCAACGCGGGCTTAATTCTTGCAGAAGTGGAACTCTCGGCGGCGGACGAAAGCTTTGCCCGTCCCGCCTGGTTGGGAGAGGAAGTGAGCGGGGATGCCCGTTACTATAATTCCCACCTGCTTGTAGAACCGTATAATACATGGAAATGAGACGAATCCTTGCTTCTTTCGTGCTGTTGTCCCTCTGCCTGGGCGCCGGTGCGCAATCCAAAAGTTTTTCCTTGGGCAAATGGACGGAAATCCACAGCGCCATCCTCAAGGAACTGAACCGCTCCTATGTGGATTCCCTGCCGCTTGACCGGATGGAACGCTCCGGGGTGGACGCAATGCTTTCCGAACTGGACCCCTATACCTGCTACATCCCCGAAGAGGACAATGATGACTTGAAGATGATGATAGACAAGAGTTACGGGGGAATCGGCGCGGTCATTTACAAGCCGGAGCGCAGCGGGGACCTGCTGATTAACGAGCCGTATCGCTATTCGCCTGCGGCCCGCAGCGGCCTTGTGTGCGGCGATGCCGTGCTGGAAATCGACGGGGTGTCCGTCATCGGGCTGGACAGCAAGGAGTGCAGTGAACGGATGCGAGGTACGCCGGGTTCGCAGGTGGTGCTGAAAGTCCGCAAGTTGCGCGGCGGCGCGGTCCGGGATGTCCGCATCACCCGCGAGGAAATCCGGCTGCCGTCCGTGGAATACTACGGGATGGTGGCGGATACGGTGGGCTATATCCTCCAAAGCGGTTTCACGGAAGGTGTTGCCGACGATGTCCGCCGTGCCGTGCGGGACATGAAGGCGTCCGGGATGAAACTGCTGGTGCTTGACTTGCGGGGTAATGGCGGCGGCCTGCTTTCGGAAGCCGTGGACATCGTTTCCCTGTTCGTGCCGCGCGGTTCTGTCGTGGTGACTGCCCGGGGGCGGGGAGCGGTTTCCGCATATGCCTACAAAACACAGCAGGAGCCCGTGGATACGCGTCTGCCGATAGTCGTGCTGGTGGACGGGAATTCTGCCTCCGCTTCCGAGATTGTCGCCGGGGCGTTGCAGGATTTGGACCGGGCGACGGTGATGGGGGCCCGGACCTTCGGGAAGGGCCTCGTGCAGAGCCTGCGTCCCTTGCCTTACGGAGGCAAAATGAAAGTGACCACGGCCAAATACCATACGCCCAGCGGACGCTGTGTGCAGGCCATCGACTATGTACACCGCCTGCCGGACGGCACGGCTGCAGCGATTCCGGATTCGCTGACCCATGTCTTTTTTACCGCGCATGGGCGCGAAGTGCGTGACGGGGGCGGTATCACCCCCGATGTGGCGCTGAAATCCCGGGAATACAGCCGCCTGACTTATTCGCTGGTGGTGGGCGGCCTGCTGGAGCAATATGTCATGGAATTTGTCCGCCATCACGCCACGGTGCCCGCTGCGGAGGATTTCCACCTTTCCGATGCCGAATATGAAGATTTCGTCGCCTTTGCCTCGGCCAGGGAGTTCGACTACCGTTCTTCTGCCCGGGCGTATTTCGACCAGATGCGTACGGAATTGCGCAAGGAGGGGCTGGAGATGGAAATGCGTGCGGAACTGGATGCGCTGGACAAGGCGATGCAGATGGACAAGGCCCAGTTGCTGCGCTTGAAAAAAGACGAGATTGTCCCGTTCCTGGAAGAGGAAATCGTTATCCGTTACCATTACCGACCGGCTGGCATACAGTTGCGTCTCCGCTATGATGAAACCTTGCGGGCGGCGCTGGCTGCACCCCGTATTCCCGTGTTCGACGACGAGCCGTGACCCGGACCCTCCGCCTGATTGTCCTCCACAGCACCAAGTTCGGCGAAAAGACCCTGGTGCTGCATGGCCTGTGTGACGAAGGCGGCAGGAGTAGTTTCCTCGTGCCTGCGGGCCGGGGGGCGGCGATGCTGATGCCGTTGAGCATTCTGGAAGGCGAAGCGGCGGAGAACCCCCGCTCGGAGCTCCGGCGCCTGCATGGCGTTTCGGCGCTGTATCCCCTGACCGGGCTGCGGACGAATCCGGGCAAAAGCGCCATTTCGTTGTTCCTGAGCGAGGTGCTTTACCGGAGTGTCCGGGAGGATGCGTTTTCGGAGGCGCTTTTCGACTGGTGCTGTCGCCAGATTCTGGCCCTGGATGCGCTCCCGCGCGATTTCAGCAATTTCCACCTGCGGTTTCTGCTGGAATATGCCGCCATCCTCGGATTCGCTCCTTCCGGGGAGGGGCTGATGCCTTTTGCCGGGGCGCGGCTTTCCGGGCTTCTCGCCTTGTCGCAGGCCCCTTTTGCCGATGCGATGCTCCTGCCGTTTTCCGGTGCCCAGCGCAGCGAAATGGCGGATGCGCTGCTCCGGTATCTGGGATTCCACCTGGAAATGCGCCTTGACGTCCGCTCCCTCAAAGTCCTCCGGGAACTTTTCCGGTAGGGATGATGGTCCTCCTTTCCCGCACGGGGATATCGTTTTTCCGTGCCAAGGTAATCAACCGCGCAGCGGCGGGCCAGTGTTGTAACAAGGCGCTCCGCAGAGCGCCCGGCGGAGGGCGGGACGGAACTTTCCCAGCACGGGGACATTGGTTTTCTGTGCCAAGGTAATCAACTGCGTAGCGGCGGGCGCAAGCCCGAAATACCCCTGAAAGGGGTCGCGAAAGCGGGGGTTGAAAAAATGGCGGACGCCAGTCCGTTACGGGGCAGCGCCCCGTCAAAAAGGGCGGGACGGAGCTTTTCTCGCACGGGGATATCGTTTTTCCGTGCCAAGGTAATCAACCGCGCAGCGGCGGGCCAGTGTTGTAACAAGGCGCTCCGCAGAGCGCCCGGCGGAGGGCGGGACGGA
>JAGAFI010000147.1 GCA_017612675.1 Bacteroidales bacterium | reverse complement strand
CCGAATCGCCCGGGCCCATCTTGATGGCATCGCGCCCCACCCGCATCCAGTTGGACGTCGTGGGCGAAGAGAAAGTCGGAATGCCGAGCTTCGCGAGCGTCACGGTCAGCGGGGAATTGGGACGGGTGGCGGAAGAACGGTTCCGCAGGTTCCGGGCGTGCAGGCGGCTCGTACAGATTGCCTGCAAGGCTTCCAGAATCTCCTCGTTGGCATATTGCTCCGTCGGGCGCACGTCTATGACGAAACGGCAGTTGTCCGGAATCACGTTGTGGGCACTTCCCGCCGCGATTTGCGTCACATTCAGCCGGACGCTGCCCATGACCGGGGACACTTTCCGGAAACGGTAGGCACGCAGGCGGGCAATGTCTTCCAGGGCGATATACAGGGCATTAACCCCCTCGTCCCGGGCGGCGTGTCCGCTGACACCCTTTGCTTCCGCGTCAATCACCAGCAAGCCCCGCTCGCTCGTCGCCGCCCGCATGCCGGTCGGCTCCCCGACAAGCACCCATTCGGCGTCGAAATCCGGGCCGTACAGTTTCGCGGCCCCGTCCGGCCCCGAGCGTTCTTCCTCGCAACTGAGGGTCAGCACGAGGTTGATGGGCAGGTGCATGGCATAGAAATGACGGAATGCGGCAATCATGGCCACCACGCTGCCACCGTCATCGTTGGACCCGAGCCCGTACACGATGTCCGGGTCGTCGCCCGGGTCGTAGGGGTCGCGGGTATAGCTCTCCGCCGGAGGCACCGTATCGATATGCGCATCCAGCGCAAGGGTGGGCAGGGCGGCATCGTAATGGCGGTTGCGTGCCACGATATTGCGTCCGATACGTGTGCAGGCGATACCCCAAGCCTCCAGCTGTTCTTGAATCAGCTGGCAAACCGCCTCCTCTTCAAACGAGGGCGACGGGGTCGCCACCATGCGGCGCAAGAGCGCAATGGAATCTGCAATCAACGTTTTCATAGGCATATCTGTGTTCCGCCCGCACCCGGGCTGGCGGCATTGCGGATAAAGCAGGCCGCCGCTCCCGCACGCAAAGCCGCGAGACAGTTTTCAATTTTCGGAATCATCCCGTCCGCAATGATGCCCGCCGCGCACATCTGCGCAAAATCAGCGGCGCGGATGAGGGGGATGACACTGCCGGGGTCCCGGCGGTCCCGCAACACGCCATCGTATTCAAAACAGCAGACCAGGGAAGCCCCGAGGGCAGCCGCCACGGAAGAGGCCACCGTATCCGCATTGGTGTTCAGCAGGTTCCCTTCCCCGTCATGGTTGATGGCACACAATACGGGCACCAGTCCCAGCCCGGCGAGGGATTCCAGCAGGGAGACATTCACGCTTGCGGGCGTCACGTCCCCCACATAGCCGTAATCCACGACGGTCTGGCCGTCCAGCAGCGTACGGGGAGGCCGGCGACGGGCGGTAATGACGGAGCCGTCGCAGCCGGCCAGGCCGATGGCATGGCAACCAGCCGCCTGCAACAAGGCCGTGACATGCTTGTTGCACCAGCCCGCATAGACCATCGTCACCACTTTCAGCGTCTCCGCATCGGTCACCCGCCTTCCTTCAATCTTGACGGGCTCCTGCCCGAGGGCGCGCTGCATCCCGGACGCCATGACGCCGCCGCCGTGGATGAGCACTTTCGGCCCCTCCAACGCAGCGAAATCCCGGCAGAACTGCCGGAGCGCCGCTTCGTCCTCGACGACATTCCCGCCTATCTTGAAGACCATCATAGGCTTTCGAGCATCCTTTTCATTACGGTCTGCGCCGACACGACCCGGTTGGCCGCCTCGGGAATCACGATGCTTTCGGGCGAATCAATCACCTCGTCCGACACAATCATGTTGCGGCGCACGGGCAGGCAGTGCATGAAATACGCATGGTCCGTCACCGCCATGTGAGCGGCATCCACGGTCCAGGAACGGTCGGTGCTCAACACTTTCCCGTAACTGGCGGGGTCGGTCACGCCCGGACAGCTCCAGTTCTTGGCATAGACGAAATCCGCCCCCTCCAGCGCTTTCATCTGGTCATATTCCACCCGCGCACCACCGACGAAGCGGGGGTCCAGTTCATAGCCCCGGGGGTGGGTAATCACGAACTCCACGTCCGCCGCGTTCATCCATTCGGCAAAGGAATTGGGCACGGCCTGCGGCAGGGCCTTCGGATGCGGCGCCCAGGTCATCACCACCTTGGGGCGCGGCTTTTTTTTGTATTCTTCGATGGTAATCAGGTCCGCAAAGGCCTGGCAGGGATGCACCGTGGCGGATTCGAGGCTGATGACCGGTTTGCCGCCAAACGCAATGAACTGGCGCAGCACCGTTTCGGCATAGTCGTAGGCCCTATCCTGCAGCCCGGCAAAGGAGCGGATGCCGATGATGTCGCAATAGCTGGTCATCACCGGGATGGCTTCCCGCAGGTGCTCGCTCTTGTCCCCGTCCATCACGACGCCCATCTCCGTTTCCAACTTCCAGCTTTCCTGCCCGATGTTCAGCACAATCGGGTTCATGCCGAGGTTGAGCGCAGCCTTCTGGCTGCTCAGGCGCGTACGCAGGCTGCTGCTGAAAAAGACCAGCATGATGGTCTTGTTGCGTCCGAGGGTATCCCAGGCAAAGGGGGTGGCTTTCACCTGCT
>JAGAFI010000146.1 GCA_017612675.1 Bacteroidales bacterium | reverse complement strand
GAGGTATTTGATGAGGGGCTGGTACTTGGGCAGTCCCTTGTAAGCACGCAGCAGCAGCATGCCGCCGTCCTTCTCGTTGCCCGCGGCAATCAGCCGCTTCGCCTCGTTGAGCACCTGGTTCACCAGCGCGCGCTGCGCCTGGTAGAGTTTCTCCACATAGGGGCGGTATTCCATGAACTGGGCGTCGTCGTCGCTCTTCGCCACGGGACCGGAAATGATGAGCGGGGTACGGGCATCGTCAATCAGCACGGAGTCCACCTCGTCCACGATTGCGTAAGGGTGCTTGCGCTGCACGAGGTCTTCCAGCGTGACGGCCATGTTGTCACGCAGGTAATCGAAACCGAACTCGTTGTTCGTACCGAAGGTGATGTCGCAGTCATACGCCCGCTTGCGGGCGTCGGAATTGGGCCGGTGCTTGTCGATGCAATCCACGCTCAGGCCGTGGAACATATACAGGGGCCCCATCCACTCGGAGTCTCGCTTGGACAGGTAATCGTTCACGGTCACGACATGTACCCCCTTGCCGGCCAGGGCATTCAAAAACACGGGCAGGGTGGCGACCAGGGTCTTTCCCTCACCGGTCGCCATCTCCGCGATTTTCCCTTGGTGCAGGGCGATGCCGCCCACCAACTGGCAGTCGTAATGCACCATGTCCCAGCGGATTTCATTGCCGCCGGCCACCCAGTGGTTTTGGTAAACGGCCTGTTCGCCGTCGATATGGACGAAATCGTGGCTGACACTCAAATCCCTGTCGAAAGGCGTCGCCGTCACGACAATGGTTTCGTTTTCCTTGAAACGGCGGGCGGTCGATTTGACGATGGCGAATGCCTCCGGCAGAATCTCCGACAGGCACTTTTCGATGGCCTCGTCCTCCTCCTTCACCAGATGGTCCGATTCGGTGGCGAGTTTTTCCTTTTCGGAAACGGGAATATCCTGTTCCAGGTTCGTCCGGATATCTGCCATCCGGCTTTCAAAAGGCGCTTCCACCTCCTGCAAACGCGCCCGCAGCGCGGCGGAACGCGCCCGCAACGCATCGTGGGAAAGGGCGTCGATTTCCGGATACACGGCCAGAATCTTGTCCAGGACGGGCTTGACCGCCCGGAAATCCCGGTCCGCCTTGGAACCGAACAACGCTTTGATAATATCTGCTAATGCCATAAAAAGCCAAAATTTTGCATAATCGGACAAATGTAGCAAAAATCGGCGACATGGGCAAAGGGATTTTTGGGGGTTTCCCGGACTTTTCGTAATTTTGCCCATATACGCGGACGGAACCGCGGAAGCAAGCACTTCACTGTATGGAAAAAGCTACGAATACATTTATGCAAATGGCCATCGAAGAGGCCGAAAGCGGCATCCGGCAACAGCACGGCGGACCGTTCGGAACCGTCATCGTCAAGGATGGCCAGGTGGTGGGACGCGGCCACAACTGCGTCCTGCGGGACAACGATGCGACCTGCCACGGCGAGATTGCCGCCATCCGAGACGCCGGCGCCCGGCTCGGCACCTACGATTTGACGGGCTGCACGCTCTACACCACCGGCGAGCCCTGCCACATGTGCCTGTGCGCGTGCATGTGGGCCAACCTGGACAAGGTCTATTACGGCTGCACCATCGAGGACAACGGGCGAATCGGTTTCCGGGACGACAAATTCGACGGCATCTTCGGCGGACGCGACAAGCTGGGCGATTTCCTCGAAGAACTCGACCGGGAAGCCTGCCTGGCCCTTTTCGACGAATACCTGGGCCTGCAGCACAAGATTTACTAATAATATAAGGTCAGCCTATCTCCCGCGCGTAGCTGCGGCGGCGCATGAATTCGTGGGTCTCGAAGATGTCCGAGAAGACGGATTGTACTTTTTTGTTGGTCTCCAGCTGGGGATTGGCGAGCATCCGGGTGACGCCATAGCGGTGGCAGCTTTCCAGCAAGTCCTTGAATATCATAATGCTCGCGCCTTTCCCCTGGTATTGGGGCAGCACGCCGATCAGCAGGGCCTCGATGGTGTCCGTCTTGCGGAGCGCCCGCAGAATCGGGATGAAGCCGAAAGGAAACAGGCGTCCCCGCGCTTTCCTGAACGCCCGGGAGAGGGACGGGACGGTGATGGCAAAACCGGCCACGTGGTCGTCCGCATCCACGATGATGGAAACGAAATCCGGATTCAGGATGGACAGGTACGATTTCAGGTAGCCGTCTATCTGCCGGTCCGACATCGGGGTATATTCGTAGAGTTCCGCAAACGCGGTGTTGATCAGGTGGAAAAGCTCCTTCCCGTACCGGCGCCCCATCGCTTTCATGGACATGCCGCTGACCGCCCGCAGGCCGAAACGTTTCTCCACGAGAGCGGCATACTGCACCTGCGGCACCACGTCCGGGATATCCACGATTTTCTGTGTCCAGTCGGCATCCTTGACGAAACCGAGTTCTTCAAGCCGGGGACCGTAGTAAGGATAGTTGTAAATGACGGTGAACGGTGCCAGCTGGTCGAAACCTTCCACCAGCAGCCCTTCCTTGTCCATGTCGGAAAAGCCCAGCGGCCCCTTGATGCGGGTACAGCCCCGCGCCTTCCCCCAGGCCACCACGGCATCGACGAGGGCACGGACCACCCCGGCGTCGTCGATGAAGTCAATCCAGCCGAAACGCACCACCTGTTCGTGTCACAACTGATTGGCCTTGTGGTTGATGATGGCGGCCACACGGCCCACGACCTCCCCGTCGCGCAGCGCCAGATAACACGCCCGCTCACAAAACTCCAGGGCAGGATTCTTCGGCCCCAGCGTGGCCAATTCGTCAGAAATCAAAGGCGGAACCCACCAGGGGCATCCGCGGTAAAGCTTCTCGGGAAATGTAATGAAACGGCGAAGGGAACGGCGGCTGCGAACTTCTTGGATGGAAACCTGCATCAGTCTGTCAGTTAAAAAACAACCCCCGTCATCCGTTCCGAAAAACGGCATGAAAAGGGGGAAAGGGAGTGGGACCTGGCAGATTCGAACTGCCGACCTCTTGCGTGTGAAGCAAGCGCTCTGAACCGACTGAGCTAAGGTCCCCTGCGTCCAAACACGTTTTGGGACTGCAAAGATAGCACATTTCCGGAAAACTGCAAGCGATGTGTCCGAAAAGTTGATGAGCGCGTCCCGTTTGCATAAAACAGAAGAATTGATTAACTTTGTATGTTTATGGAAAAGTCAAGCAATATGGAACCAGAGGAAGTGGTACACGGCCTCATCGAACCGGTGGAAATCGACCGGGAGATGCGGGCCGCCTATATAGATTACTCGATGTCCGTCATCGTATCCCGGGCTTTGCCGGACGTGCGGGACGGGCTCAAGCCGGTGCAGCGGCGCGTGCTGTTCGGCATGAACGGCCTCGGGCTCACCCCGGGCGGCGGGACCAAGAAGTCCGCCCGTATCGTGGGTGAAGTGCTCGGCAAGTTCCACCCGCACGGGGACAGCAGCGTCTATGACGCGATGGCGCGTCTCGCCCAGCCGTGGAACCAGCGCTATCCGCTGGTATTCGGCCAGGGGAACTTCGGTTCGATGGACGGCGACCCGGTTGCGGCCATGCGTTATACGGAAGCGAAACTGGCACGGATTTCCGAGGACATCCTCGCAGACCTGGACAAGGATACGGTGGACATGGCACCGAACTTCGACGACTCGCTCGAAGAGCCCACGGTCCTGCCGACCAAGCTCCCCCTCCTCCTGCTCAACGGCGCATCCGGCATTGCCGTCGGCATGGCCACGAACATGGCGCCCCACAACCTCGGCGAGGTCTGTGACGCCATCTGCGCCTGCATCGACAACCCCGACATCACCACCGAGGAACTGATGGCCTACATCCCGGGTCCCGATTTCCCGACAGGGGGCATCATCATGGGACGCCAGGGCATCACCGACGCCTACAACACGGGACGCGGCAAGGTGGTCGTACGGGCAAAGACGGACATCGAGGTGGCGGACAACGGCCGGGAGACCATCGTCGTGACCGAAATCCCGTACATGGTGAACAAGCGGGACATGATTGCCCATATCGGCGAGCTGGTCCGCGACAAGAAAATCGAAGGCATCGCCGAACTGCTGGAACTGACCAGCCGCGAGGGCATCCGCATCGAGATTCCGCTGAAGATGGGCGCGAATGCCAATGTGGTGCTCAACACGCTTTTCAAATACACCGCCCTCCAGAGCAGCTTCGCCATCAACAACGTGGCGCTTGTGAAAGGACGGCCTCGCACCCTCTCCCTCAAGGAGATGCTGCAGAATTTCATCGGGTTCCGCCACGAGGTCATCCTGCGGCGCACCCGCTTCGAACTGGAAAAGGCCCGGCGCCGCGCCCATATTTTGGAAGGCCTGCTCAAAGCCCTTGACGTCATCGACGAAATCATCGCGCTGATTCGCGCCTCCAGAAGTGCGGACGATGCCCGGACAGGACTCATGGACACGTTTGGTTTTACGGAGATTCAAGCCGGCGCCATCGTGGAAATGCGCCTGCGCCAGCTCACGGGCCTGGAAAAGGAACGCCTGCAGCAGGAGTTCAACGAACTGGAACGATTCATCGCCCGCTGCGAGCAAATCCTCGGCAGCGAGCAGGAACAGTTCGCCCTCATCAAGGCGGAATGTGCCGGGATGAAGGAGAAATACGGCGATGCGCGCCGCACGGAAATCCGGACGGGCTCGGCGGAGAGCAACCCCGAAGACTTCTATCCGGACGAGGACGTGGTCATCACCATTTCCCACTTCGGCTACATCAAGCGCACCCCGCTTTCGGAGTTCCATACCCAGAGCCGGGGCGGTGTCGGCAAACGGGCGAGCGCCACGCGCGACGAGGATTTCATCGAGCACATCTATGTCGCCAACATGCATTCCGTGATGCTCTTCTTCACGGACAAGGGCGTACGTTACTGCCTCAAGGTCTATGAGCTGCCGGAAGGAACGCGGACCTCGAAGGGCCGCGCCGTGCAGAACATCCTCTCCATCGACCCGGAGGACAAAATCCGCACCTACCTCAACATTCCGCTGCCCAAGAACGTGGACAGCGACAAGCCGCTTTTCGTGACCCTCGTGACCAGGAAAGGCGTCGTCAAGAAGACCGGGCTTTCGGAATACACCAATTCCCGGAGTTTCAACAAGGGTATCATCGCCATCAACATCCGCGAAGGGGACGAACTGCTTGACGCCCTGCTGACCGACGGGTCCTGCGAGATGATGATTGCCGCCCGCAAGGGACGCTGCTGCCGCTTCGACGAAAGCGAACTCCGGCCGCTCGGGCGCAATTCCTCCGGCGTGCGCGGCATCAGCATCGACGAAGACGACGAGGTCATCGGCGCCATTGCCTGCAACCCGGACGCGGAAGACGCGGCGGCCCGCACCATCCTGGTAGTCAGCGAAAACGGCTACGGCAAGCGGACGGACGTGGCAGAATACCGCAAGACCGCCCGCGGCGCCAAGGGCGTACGCACCATCAACATCACGGAAAAGACTGGCCCGCTTGTTGCAATCAAGTCCGTGACGGAAGAAAACGATTTGATGATTATCAACAAATCCGGCCTGACCATCCGCATGGCGGTGTCCGACATCCGCGTCGCGGGACGCGCCACCCAGGGGGTCCGGCTGATCAACATCCGGGAAGGAGATGCCATCGCCGCCGTGAGCCCGGTCGCCAAGATGGAAGAAAGCGCGGAAGCGCCGGAAACGGAAGAAACGAGCAACAATTAAACACCGATAGATATGAAACGCGTAATCGTAGTTTTGGCCTTTCTCGCCTCCTCACTGGCGGTGACGGCGCAGCAAGTAAAATCGCTGGATGCTGCCCAGCACGGGGTGGAAGCGGCCCAGGCAGCCGTGGAAAATCCCAAGAAGAACACCCAGGTCGCCACGTGGATGAAATACGGCCAGGCACTGGTCGATGCCTACAACGCGCCCGCCGGACGGGGCCTTGTCGGCGCCCAGAAGCAGGAGATTGAAATCATCATGGGCAACGACAAGCCGAGCGCCACGGAAGAAGTCGTACTGGGCGGCGAGCAATGGACGAAAGAGACATACGAAACCAAGAATTACTATTATTCGGCCCAAGGCGTGCTTGCCATGATTGAAATCACCAAACCCCTCTACAACGACGCCCTCGACCGCGCAGTGGCGGCGTATGCCAAGGCGGCCCAACTGGATGAAAAAGGCAAGAAAACCAAAGACATCTGCACGGCGCTGGAAGGCATCGCGGGCAAGTTCACCGAAGACGGATACACCGCATACCAGCTCAGCCGCTTCGAGCAGGCCTCCGATTATTTCGAGCGCTCTTTCAATGCTTCCGCCACGGCCCCCCTCAGCAAGCTGGACACCGCCATCCTTTACAATGCCGGCTTTTCAGCATGGCGTGCCGGCGACCTGGACCGGGCAAAGCAGCTGTTTACCCGCTGCCTCGATTACGGCTACTATGCCACCGGAGGCGACGTCTATGTGAAGCTTTCCGATATCGCCAGGAAACAGGAAGACACAAAACTCAGCAAGGATTATCTGGAAGCGGCTTTCGTGAAATTCCCGCAGAGCCAGGGCATCCTCGTCGGCCTCATCAACTACTATCTGGAGAGCAACGAAGACACCGGACGCCTGTTCGAACTCATCGGCGAAGCGAAAGAGAACGAACCGGACAACGCTTCCCTGTACTATGTGGAAGGCAACATCTACAAACAGTTGGGGAACCGGGAAAATGCCATTGCTTCCTACAGGAAATGCGCGGAAACGGACGCGGCTTACCCGTATGGTTTCATCGGCGAAGGGCTCCTGCTCTATGAATGCGCCGCCAAGACCCTCGATGAAGCGGTCAACGAGATGAACGACGCGAAATACCGGGCGCTGCTGGAGAAGGCAAACGCCGACCTGGAAGCGGCCGTTGCGCCCTTCGAGAGCGCATTCGGCATCCTCGACGATGCGCAGACCAAACTCGGCGTGGCGGAATACATCAAGAACATCTGCTTCCGCTTCCGCGACAAGGAAGGTTACCAGGCGAAATACGAGCAGTATGCCGCCTTCGTAGAAGCCAACAAGGAATAGGCGTCATTGCCCGATACCCGTTTCGCGCCGGACGCGCGCAAGGGTTTCCAGCATATTGTCATAGTCAGAAGGAATGAGCCATTCGCTGCGGCGGGTGGCCCATTCTTGTACCCGGATGGTAGCATAGGAAGCGGTGAGCTTGCCGGGCAGCGTACACCAGAGGAATGTTAGTTCCGGCTCCAGCATCCGTTGTCCGCCCTGCACGAGGTCGCGGACGAAACGCAGGGTGACAGCCAGTTCCAGCCGGGTGTTCGGGGCGCTCATATTGGATACGGCGTTGCCGAGGGAATACAGGACGGGGACGCCCCGGATGTGGGTGGTATCCTGCACCACATGCGGGTGGGCGCCCACGATGGCGTCCACGCCGCAGGCAACCAGGAATTCCGCCCACGTTTCCTGCTCCGGACTGTGCCGCAAGCGGTATTCTTCCCCCCAGTGGGGCAGGGCGATGACAAAATGCGCCCCCTCGGAGCGGGCGTCTTCGATGGTTTTCCTGACCGTTTCCCCGTCCATCCGGTTCACCCGGGGCTGTTCGCCGCGTACATGGCCATTGAGTCCATAGGTAAAATTGACCAGCGCAATGCGCAGACCCTTTTTCTCCAGCAGCAGTGGCTTTGCTCCGATGCCGGTGTACGGCACTTGCAGGGAATCCCGGTAGATGCACAGGGTACGCCGCAGACCCGCCTCCCCACGGTCGAAGATATGGTTGTTGGCAACAAGAAACACATTGAATCCCAAGTCCTTGACATAACGGGCATAGGCATCTGGCGCCGAGAAACAGGGATAGCCGGTATAGGGCTCGCCGCCAAGCGAAAACTCCATGTTCGCCACCCGGAAATCCGCCTGTTCCACCAGTGGCGCCAAATCCCGCAGGAAGCAGCTGTAATCCGCCGCAATCTGCCCCCGGTGCATCATCACGTCCCCGATGACGAGCAGGCTGACCGTATCCGCCACCGGAAGCGCCTTCGGGAAAGGGACCCGGTACCGGGAAGACAGCTGCCCCCACCCGGCAAGCGGAAGCAGGACGCAGGCGAACAGCAAGGATATCCGTTTCATACGCGTACAAATATATCAATACTTTTCGTATCTTTGTATGTTTATCAAGTCATGAAAAAAAACGCATTGCTCATCGGGCTGATGTCCCTGCTGCTGCCCGCCCTGACGGGGTGCGATTTCGTCCGGAAGCTGGCAGGACGCCCGACGTCGCAGGACATCGCCGCCAAGAAAGCGCTCATCGAACTGGAAGAGCAGAACCACCGGCGGAAACTGGATTCCGTCCGGCTGGTTCAGCAACAGGCGGCAGACTCCCTCGCCGTGGCCGATTCTTTGCAGAAGGCACACAATATTCGCTCTTCCAAGCAATTGGGAGGCCTTTCTGCGGCACGTTTAAGCAGCCGTTATTATGTCATTCTCGGTTCTTTCAGCATTCGTTCCAATGCAGAGAAATTGGCTGCCCGCTTGCAGAATGCTTCCCGGGAAGCCGTGCTGATCGCTTACCGGAACGGCTTTACCGTCGTAGGTGCCTGCCCGACGAACAGCCTGCGCGCCGCCGCCGATTCGCTGAAGGCCCTGCGGGCGCTTCCGTTCTGTCCCGCCGACGCGTGGATTCTTTGCAATGAGTAACGTGATGCGGAAATCCTTTCTCCTGTTGCCGCTGCTTTGCCTTTCCTTGCTTGCCGCCGCGCAATTCAAGGACACGGGGCTGTACGCGGCGCTTGACGAAGGGGAACGGGCATCCCGGATGCGGGAACATGTCGCACAGCTTTCCGCCGCCGCCCTCGAAGGGCGGGGCGCGGGGACCCAGGGAGAACGCGAAGCCGCCGAATATATGACGGAAGCGTTGCAGGCCTGCGGCGTGGAAATCCTCTCCGGGGCTTTCGGCGAGCCATTCGGCATCCGGCAGGCGGACGGGGACACCCTGTGTTCCCGCAATGTCATCGGCATCATTCCCGGTTATGACCGGCAACTGAAAGACCGTTACATCGTCATCGGCGCCCGGCTGGACAACCTCGGCACACGCCAGGTGACAGTGGACGGCAGGCCGCACACGCAGGTGTTCTACGGTGCCAACGGGAACGCCTCCGGCCTCGCGATGCTGCTGGAACTCTCCCGCATGTTGGTGACGAATGCCGTCCTCCTGAAACGGACGGTCGTGGTGGCCGCTTTCGGCGCCTCCCGCTGCGACCAGGCCGGTGTGTGGTATTTCCTGAACAGGCGTTTCGAAGGCGCCTCCCGCATCGACGCGATGCTCAACCTGGACGCCGTCGGAACCCTTTCCCGGGGCTTTTATGCCTACACGGCCTCCAATGCCGACCTGAACGCCCTGCTGGTCCGCCTGGCAGGTACCCTGCAGCCGGTCCAGCCCGACATCGTCTCGCGGGAGCCCTTCGTATCGGACCACCGCGCCTTTTACGCCCGGGAAATCCCTTCCGTCCTGTTCACGACGGGCCTGTATCCGGAATACAACAGCGAGAAAGACACACCCTCCGTCGTGGAATACGGGGATATGGAACGGGAACTCGAATATGTTTACCACTATGCCGTGGAACTGGCGTGTGGACAGGCCCCCCGTTTCAACCCGGTGACGGACGTAAAGCCCCGGCGGCGGCAGGAAGGGGTCGTGGCCTACCAGGACTGCGATGCAAAACCCAGTTTCCTCGGCAGCACGGATCCCGGCATTTTCCTGTCAAAATGGGTATATGTCTATCTGAAATATCCGCAGGAAGCCGTCCGGGAAGGCATTCAGGGACGGGTGCTCGTAGATTTTGTCATCGATGAAAAAGGCCGGGTGGCGGACGTGCGGGTGGCCCGGGGCGTCCACCCCCTGCTGGATGCGGAGGCCGTCCGGGTGATTGCCGCATCGCCCGACTGGAAACCAGGCCGGCTGCGGGGCGCCAAAGTCCGGACGGAACTGACGGTAGAAGTGGAATTCCGCCTGGAAAGAAGAAAGAAATAAACGATTACGATATGGAATACGATTTCAAGACCATTGAACAGAAATGGCAGCGCTATTGGGCTGAGAACAAGACGTACAAGGCATATACGGACCCTGCGAAGCCCAAATTCTACGTGTTGGACATGTTCCCCTATCCGTCCGGGGCGGGGCTGCACGTCGGGCATCCGCTGGGCTACATCGCCAGCGATATCTTCGCCCGTTACAAACGGCTCAAGGGCTTCAACGTCCTGCATCCGATGGGCTATGACGCCTTCGGCCTGCCCGCGGAACAATACGCCATCCAGACGGGGCGCCACCCGGAGGAAACCACGACGGAGAACATCAACCGTTACCGCAGCCAGCTGGACCGGATTGGTTTTTCCTTCGACTGGGACCGGGAAGTGCGCACCTGCGACCCCGCCTACTACAAATGGACGCAATGGGCGTTCCTGCAGATGTTCCAGAGCTGGTATGACCCGGAACTGAACCGCGCCCGCCCCATTGCGGAACTCGTGGCACGGCTGGAAAAGGAAGGCTATGAAGACATCACGCCCGCCCAGTGGAACGCGGCTTCCGAAAAAGAAAAATCCGACATCCTGATGCGGTACCGCATCGCCTATCAGGGAGAAACATCCGTGAACTGGTGCGAAGGGCTCGGGACGGTGCTCGCCAACGACGAGGTCAAGGACGGCCTGAGCGTACGCGGCGGCTTCCCTGTGGAACAGAAGAAAATGACCCAGTGGCAACTGCGTGTATCGGCATATGCGGGACGCCTGCTGGACTCCCTCGACGCCCTGGACTGGACCGATTCGCTCAAGGAGATGCAGCGCAACTGGATTGGGCGCTCCGAGGGAACGGAAGTCGTATTCAACACGGTCTGCGACGGACGGGAACTGCCCGTAACCATTTTCACCACCCGGGTTGACACCATTTTCGGCGTCACCTTCATGGT
>JAGAFI010000145.1 GCA_017612675.1 Bacteroidales bacterium | reverse complement strand
TTATCTCCAAGACGGAATTTTTCGGGCCTATCATGAAGCTCTGCCTCGACCGGCGGGGAACCCTTGTCAGCCAGCATTATATCACGGCGGAGCGCGTGGAACTCAACTATGACATGCCCCTGAGCGAAATCGTGTTCGATTTCTATGACAAACTGAAGACCATCTCCAAGGGATACGCCTCGTTTGATTACCACATCACCGATTACCGTCCCGCCCGGCTCGTACGGCTCGATATCCTGCTCAACGGAGAGCCTGCCGATGCGCTTTCCACCCTCATCCACGAGGACAATGCATACGATTTCGGGCGCAAGATGTGCGTCAAGCTCAAGGACCTGATTCCCCGCCAGCAGTTCGACATCCCCATCCAGGCGGCCATCGGGGCCAAAATCATCGCCCGCGAGACGGTCAAGCAGGTGCGGAAGGATGTGACGGCCAAGTGTTATGGCGGAGACGTGACCCGCAAGCGTAAACTGCTTGAAAAACAGAAGGAAGGAAAGAAACGGATGCGCCAGATCGGGACCGTGCAGGTGCCCCAGAGCGCATTTATGGCCGTCTTGAAACTGGATTCTTAGGCATGATTGTCGAAGCACACCGGATTCGGAAACGTTTCGGGACGCTGGAAGTCCTGAAGGGCGTGGATTTGGAAGTCAAGGAGGGCGAGGTGGCGGCTATCGTCGGGCCGTCCGGTGCCGGCAAATCCACGCTGCTGCAAGTGCTTGGCACCTTGTCCACCCCGGACGAAGGGACGCTCGTCATCGGCGGGAGACAGGTTTTTGGTTGGCAGAAACCCTTGTCCGGCAATGCTTTGGCGGCATTTCGCGGGCAGAAAATCGGTTTCGTGTTCCAGTCCCATCACCTGCTGCCGGAGTTTACCGCCCTGGAAAACGTGATGATTCCCGCGCTGATTGCCGGCCAGCGGATGGCGGAGGCCAGAGCGGCTGCCACGGCCCTGCTCGGGGAAGTGGGGCTTTCGGAACGCCTCTCGCACAAACCTGCCGAGCTTTCGGGCGGTGAGCAGCAGCGGGTTGCGATTGCCCGGGCCTTGGTGAACAGCCCGGCTGTGCTGTTCGCGGACGAGCCGACGGGGAACCTCGATTCCCATACCAAAGCTGACATCCACCGCCTTTTCTTCGACCTGCGCGGGCATCTGGGACAGACCTTCGTCATCGTGACCCACGACCCGGAACTTGCCGCCCTCTGTGACCGTGCCCACCGGATGTGCGACGGTCTGCTGGCGTAGATTTGTTTTTTTCCGGAAAGCCCCGTACATTTGTCTTTATTCGGGGTGTGGCGCAGTTGGCAGCGCACCTGCTTTGGGAGCAGGTGGTCCCGCGTTCGAGTCGCGGTACCCCGACCAAATGACAATGGCATGAAACGGATTCTGATGGTTTTGGCGGGCGTATTGGTTGCCTGCTCCTGTTTGGCCCAGCACGTGTCGGAGACCCGCCTTTTCGCCCGGCGGGATACCTGCGATTTGTACTTGGACGTGTATGCCCCCGCGCCGGGCAGCAGCACGTCTCTGGATGGGCGGCCCAAACCGACCCTGCTCTTTGTCTTCGGCGGCGGTTTTATCACGGGTTCCCGCCGGGAGCCGTATTACCAGCCGTGGTTCAAGTTGCTCAATGAAGACGGTTACCGCATCGTGGCCATCGATTATCGTCTGGGACTGAAAGGGCAGCGGGTTCGCTTCGACCTGTGCCATGTCTTCGATGCTGCCCGGAAGACCAAGCACGCCGTGAACCTCGGGGTGGAAGACGTGTTCTCCGCCGTCCGCTATCTGGCCGACCATGCCGGAGAATTGGGCGTGGACCCGGACAATATCGTGGTCATGGGCAATTCCGCCGGGGCTATCATCAGCCTGACCAGCGAATGGGAGGTCTGCAACGGGAGCGCCCGCACGGACATCTTGCCCGCCGGCTTCCGTTTTGTCGGCGTCATGTCCTTTGCGGGAGCCGTCATGTCCGATTCCGGGAAGCCCGTATATCGGCATGAGCCCTGCCCGCAGTTGCTGCTGCACGGCACGGCGGACGGTGCGGTCGCCTATGACAAAACCGCCTTCGGCAGGTGGGGACTTTTCGGAAGCAGCGCCCTTGCCCGGCTGTGGAGCCGCAAGGGCTATGTATATTGCATCTACCGGTACCAAGACCACAACCACGACATGGCCTCCAATTTTCTGGCTACGTGGCCGGAACAGAAACGTTTTCTGGAAGAAAACGTCGTCCGCCGGACACGCCGCACCGTGGATGCGCTCGTGGACGACCCGGCTGTGCCCCGGATGAAGGACATCACCCTCTCGACGATTTACGATTGAAACGGAACCTTCACCTGCTGCTTTTGCTGGCCGGGCTTTTGTCCGGCGGAAGCGTCTGTGCCCAGGTTCCCGTGGCGAAGCCCCATGACGGGGCGACGTTGATTGCGCCCCGGTATTTCGGCCCCTATGCCTTTCCGGTACCGGACCAGACGGGCGGGCGGCTGGATGCGCGTTTGCAGGCAGAACTGGCGATGGACGCCGTCATCGGTACGCTGGCCGGTCCGGCGAACCGGGATTATACTTATGCCCCGGCTTTCAGCCTGCGGGTGCCCCTGTGGACAGACCGCGCCGTGCTGGGTCTGTGGGGCGAATTCCATGAGTGGTATGAGGATACCCCGGAGACCCGTGCGCTCCGGCGTGTGGCGGCGGAAGAACCGCTGGCGTTCCATGACGGCGGAAGCCTGTATTTCAGTCTGGAACTGTTGCTGATCCGGGAGCGGAAATATCTGCCTTCGCTGGTGGTGCGTGCGGTGACGCAGACGGCGACGGGCGACGATTTCGAGCGGGCGCGCCATTACGACTGCCCCGCGTATTTCTTCGACGCTTCGCTTGGCAAGAGCTGGGACTGGGGTGCCGCAGGGAAACTCCGCATAGCGGGCATGCTCGGTTTCCTGTGCTGGCAGCGGGACATGGGGGCGCAGAACGATGCGTTCCTGCTGGGGGCACAACTGTGCTATGACCATCCCCATGTGCGCCTGACAGCCGAATACGGGCAGTATTCGGGCTGGGGACATATCAGCCCCGCCGATGCGGACCTCGAACCCGGCGATGCGCCCAAGGCTTTGAAATTCCGCCTGGATGTGCCTGTCGGGAATTTTTCCCCGTTCTGTTATTTCCAATACGGCCTGCAGGACTGGCCGTTCTACCAGTTCCGCGCCGGCCTTGCCTGGTCGTTTGATATCCTGCATGGCCGCAAGGGGCAAAAAATGGATACCGCCTTATGACAACGGTTTTGATGGTTTTGGCAGTCGTTTTCGGCCTTGTCGGGGTCATCGGGAGCGTCATCCCCGGTATTCCCGGGCCGCCCCTTGGCTGGGTGGGCCTGCTGCGGGTGTATCTGGCCGGTGATGCCGTCAGCCGGACGGCCTTGCTGGTGTATCTCGCGCTGGTGGTGCTGGTGACGGTGCTGGACTATGTGGTCCCCGCGAAATTCACCCGCATGGCGGGCGCTTCCAAGACGGCGGGCCGGGGGGCGCTGGCCGGACTGTTTCTCGGGATGTTCATTCCGCCCGTCGGGATGCTCATCGGGATGCTCATCGGTGCGTTTGCCGCGGAATTCCTCGTAGAGAAAAAAAGCGCTGCGTCTTCCGTCAAAGCCTCTTTGGCGGCATTTTTGGGTTTTCTGGCCGGTACCGGGCTGAAATTGCTCGTGACAGGCCTCCTGCTATATCGGATTGTTTCTTCCCTTTTCAATATTTAATGACATGAAAAAATCGACATGGAACATATTGCTTCTTGCGGCGCTGGGGTGCTGGAGCATATCCTGTAACAAAGAAAAGCCCGAAGACCTCGTGCCGGTTACGTCCGGCGAGGCCATGGAGATTTCGATGCTTCCGACGCTGGAAGAATTGGAGACGAAGACCTATCTGGGCGAGGCTTCCGGGAAGCCCGCGATATACTGGGGCACGGGAGAATACGTGACGATGTGGTACAACGACGGCAGCGACAAGTTTGCGCAGTCCGCGGAGAGCAGCGCCGACGCCAATGCCGGGGAGCTGGAGGGTTCGTTCAGCTTCACCATCAACCCGGGCGAGGCATCCGCATACAGCTAC
>JAGAFI010000144.1 GCA_017612675.1 Bacteroidales bacterium | reverse complement strand
TGGAATCCAGCAGGATGACGACGTCGTGGCCGCATTCGACCAGCCGGCGGGCTTTTTCAATGACCCTGCCCGCCACCTTGACATGGCGCTCTGCGGGCTCGTCGAAAGTGGATGCCACGACCTCCGCCTTGACGCTGCGCTGCATGTCAGTCACCTCTTCGGGGCGCTCGTCGATCAGCAGGACAATCATATAGACTTCCGGGTGGTTGTCGGCGATGGCATTCGCCAGGGATTTCAGGAGCATCGTCTTACCGGTTTTCGGCTGGGCGACGATGAGCATGCGCTGCCCTTTCCCGATGGGAGCGAACATGTCCACGATGCGGCAGGACGGGTCTTTTTCGTGTCCGTGCCCGAGCAGGTTGAATTTCTGGTCGGGGAACAGGGGCGTCAGGAAGTCAAACGGGACCCGGTCGCGGATGAATTCGGGCGTCCGGCCGTTTACGTATTTGATTCTGACCAACGGGAAATACTTGTCCCCTTCGCGCGGCGGGCGGATTTCACCGGTGACGGTGTCGCCCGACTTGAGGGCATTGTTCTTGATTTGCTGCTGGGAGACATAGATGTCGTCCGGGGAATTGAGGTAGTTGTAATCCGATGAACGCAGGAACCCGTAGCCGTCCGGCATGATTTCCAGTACGCCCGTCGCTTCCACCGTGCCCTCGTATTCGGGCGCTTTCGGCTTCTGCGGCTGCATCTGCTGTTTCTGGTGGGGCTGCTGGGCGGGGGTTCCGTTCTGTTCCTGCGGCTTCTGGGCGCTTTCACGGGGACTCCTTTCGGCGGGGACTTCCTCTTGCTTGCGGGCTTTTTCCGCTTTCTGCTGTTCGATTTTCTTTTCGACTTTTTCAATCAGCGAGGACTGGTCTTTGGCCGGGCTTTGCTGCCGGGGGGCGGGCTGCGGCGTTTCCGCCGGGGCGGGAGCGGCGCTTTGCGCCTTGGGCTTGCGTCCACGTTTCTTGGGCTGCGGGGCGGCAGCCTCCGGGCTTTCCGCCGGGGCTTTCTCCGTTTTGGCTTCCGCCGCTTTCTGCGCCGGTTTTTGGGCGGCTTCCGTCACGGCTTTGGGCTTGCGCCCGCGTTTCTTGGGGGCGGGCTGTTCGGCGGCTTTCTGCGATTCTTCGCGGGCCTCCACGTCAAGGATGGAATATGCGAGATTTTCGTCGTCTGTTCTTCTGGACACTTTAACGCCATGTTCCCTGGCGATGGTTTCGAGCTGTTCCCTGCTCATTTTGCTCAATTCGGCAAGACTGTGCATACGAATGATAAATAGTGAATAAATGGGCCGGAAGAAACCGGCAATGTCTCCGGATGATGCGGATGACCATGCAAAGATAACAAAAAAATCAGTTATCCCAATAGCTGCTGCTCTTTTTGAACTGCAGGATATCCTGAAGCGCCGCCGCGTTGGCCGCGATGCGGAAATTGTAGGATTTCCAGGTACCCAGCGGCACCACCTGTACGGAAATGTTGAAGCAATGCAGGTCGTAGGTGGCGCTGATTTGCGTCGTGGTCAGTTTCATTGCCTTGAAATCGAAACCGCTGGAGGCGTTGATGGAAAGTTTCGGGGTCAGCTTGATGTTGCCGCTGACCGACAGGGTTTGCGTGACGTTGTTCGCGATTTGCAGCTTGTCGTTCTCGTCGAAGGAAAAGCTGCGGGAAAGGTTGAACGAATAGTTGAAACTCAACGACCAGGGGACGTCCGGGTTCGTGTAATAGAGCCATCCGCCCGGGATGTATTCCCCGGTTACCGGGTGCGTGTAGATGCGCTGGTAATATGCCGCGGCGCCTTCCGCCCCGCCGAGGTAGGTCGGGTCTTTGCGTCCGTCGTTGCCGTTGATGGCCCCTTTGCCCGAAATGGAATAGGATGCGGAGACGGAGGCGTTGGTAAAGCGCAGCAGACCCTGGCCCTGCGTGATGGCGAACTGTCCCGTCCGGTTGCCCCGTTTGCCGACGGCATACGGGTCGAAGGCCATGGAGGCGTTCAGGGACACTTTGTTGAACAGGGAAGTGGACATCGACATGCTGATGTTGGACATCCGGCAGCTGTCGGCGAGGAAATTGTAGGAGGTGTTGATGTTCAGCTGGTCGATGAGCTTGACTTTCTTGGTGCCCTTGCCCGTCGTGTCCGCAAAATCCCGTACTTTCGCTTCGAGGTTGTTGCCGATGGACAGGGAAGCCGTCGCGGACTTCCCTTTGCCGGGCGCTCCGTACAGTTGTCCCGCGTAGAGGTTGTATTCATATTCCTTCTCCTGCCCGTGTATGTCCGTGTAGCGCAGGGTGCGGTAGCCGTTCATATAGGTGCCCTGTTCCGGGCTGAAGGACATGGACAGGGAAGGGGAGATGACATGGCGGATGGCCTGCACGCGGTGGTGGTTGCCGAAGAGGTAGGTGCCGTAGAGCCGCGTACTCGTGGATACGCCGCCGGAGAACGTCTGGGTGACGCCGAATGCCCCGAACTGGCCGCTTTGCTGCGCTTCCACCTTGTCCGTCTCCGGATTGTAGGCATATTCGGTCTTGCGGAACATCCAGTTCATGCCGTAACTGACTGACGGATTGACGCTCAGGTATTTGAATAATTGGAAATTCGGCAGTCCGATGCTGAAATTATGGGCCATGCCGTTCTTGAACTTGTCGAGGAATCCCTCGGAGCCGAATTCGGAGGCCTTGAAATTGATTTTGTTCTGGAAGGTCGTGCTGTAGCCGATGGAGAATTTTTCATAGAAACGCTCCTTGCCTACGCGGTGCTTGCGCTTGAACGGATAGAAGGTGCTGACCGAGAACGTCAGGTTCGGCAGGGTGAACGCATAGGAGGAATCCCGGGAACTCTGGGAGTGGAGGGCGTTGATGCTGAGGTTGAACTTGCCGTTCCAGTTCTTGGAGTAGGAAATCGACGAGGAAATCTGGTTTTCGAGGGCCTGGCTCACGGAACGGGAATTGTAGCGGCTGTTGGATGGCGTGGAGAAATTCACCGAAGCGCTGAAAGACGTTCCCGGATGCGCCTTGGAGTCCTGTGTGTGTGACCATTTTAACCCGAAGTTGTTCATTTCGTTGAAGTCCGGCGCGCCCCGCTCGCCCGTCTGGTCGTGGGAATAGTTGATGGCGAAGTTGCCGCTGAACTTGTATTTGACGAGATACCGGGAGTTGAGGTTCAGGGCCCAGGAGCCCATGGTATAGATGTCGCCCGTCACGGACAGGTCGAGATAATCCCCGAAGACGAAATACATGCCCATGTCGCGGGCATAGAAACCGCGGCTCTGCTCTTCCCCGAATGTCGGCATCAGCAGGCCCGTCGCCCGTTCCGGACGCTTGGGAATAAAGCCGAAGGGGAGGCCGACGAAGGGCAGGTGAACGTCTTCGACCACGAGATGCGCCGGACCGAAAACGGTCTTCTGCGTGGGCTGCGTGATGATGCGGGCCGAACTGAGTTCCAGGTAGTAATGCGGGTGGTCCATGTCGCAGACGGTGTATTTCCCGTGCTTCATGTTGATGGAATGGTCCGGCAGGAGGTTGATTTTCTGGCCGTGCATGATGGCGTCCTCCTCGCTGGTGATGACGTTGGTGATGAAAGAGCGTTTGGTGTTGAAATTGTATTTGACCTCTTCCATGTTATAGGTCTTGCCTCCCTGCGTCATCACGGGCTGCCCGGTCATTTCCATTTTCAGCGAATCGAAGACGCCTTTCGCGAAAACGGTGCCGCTGTTCATGTCGTATTCCATGTAGGCGGCGGTCAGTTTCATGTCCTGGTAGGTGACGGACACGTCTCCGTAGTAATAAATCTTCCGGCGCCCGTCCATGAACACTTCCACGATGCTGTCCTTGGCTTCGGAAAAAGCGGGCTTTTCCAGGGAACTCTTGCCCAACAGGGCCACGGAGTCGATTTTGTGCAGGGAATCCGCCCGGTGGATGGAGTCCCGCCGGGCTTTCCCCGCAGAATCCAGCATTTCCTCCGGACGCAGTTTTTCCACGGCGTCGGAGAAGGTGCGGCGCGGCTTCCGGCCCCCGGGTTGGGCGTGCAGGAAGGAGGCGAGCAGCATCAGCAGCACCGTGGCGGCCAGCAGGTATGTGGATTTGTTCCGGCGCAATTTTCCGTGTTCAGTTAAACTTGCGAAATTACTACTAATTTTTGAAACCTACAATCCGGATGCATCCAGCAAGAACCGTGCAAGCATGTTTGCTGCCTTTGGCGGAGCATGGCTGCGGGAAGTTCTCCAATTTTTTGTATATTTGTTACCGATGTCCGGGCGCGGAGGACCACGCTGCTGCCGGGCAGGTCTGATTATGAGTCAAATTATTGACGGAAAGGCCCTTTCACTCGCTTTCCGGACGGAGATACGCGACCGCGTGGCCGAACTGTCCGCCCGTTATGGCCGGGTGCCCTGCCTGGCCGTCATCATGGTCGGCGACAATCCTGCCAGCCGTTCCTATGTCCGGGGAAAAATCAAGGCAGCCGGCTTTGTCGGCATGGACAGCCGGCTTGTCGAACTGCCTGAAACCGTGTCGGAACAGCGCCTGCTGGATATCATCGCGGAACTGAATGCGGATGCGGGGGTGGACGGCGTGCTGGTGCAGCTGCCCCTGCCGCCCCATATCCGGGAAGACCGTGTCATCGATGCCATCGCCCTTGAAAAGGACGTGGACGGGTTTCATCCGATGAATGTGGCCAATCTGTGGCTGGGCCGTCCCTGTACGGTTCCCTGTACGCCGAAGGGAATTCTCCGGCTGATTGCATCCACGGACATCGCCATCGCCGGAAAACGGGCGGTGGTCGTGGGCCGGAGCAACATCGTCGGCAAGCCGGTGGCGAAACTGCTGCTGGACGCGCAGGCGACGGTGACCATCGCCCATTCCCGGACGGAAAACCTTGCAGCCCTGACACGGGAAGCGGATATCCTGGTGGCCGCCGTCGGGCGTCCCGGGATGATTGGCGCGGACATGGTGGGCGAGGGAGCCGTCGTCATTGACGTGGGCATCAACCGCCTGCCGGACGGACGGCTGGTCGGGGACGTGGACTTCGACGCCGTTTCGCAGAAGGCGGGCTGGATTACGCCGGTGCCCGGCGGTGTCGGCCCGATGACCATCACGATGCTGCTGGAGAATACGCTGGAATGTTTCATCCGGAAGCAATGAGGGTGCAGATTCCAGCCCTGGCCGACGTTCACGTCCATTTCCGCGAACCCGGATTCTCTTATAAGGAGACCATCAAAAGCGGATGCCGGGCCGCCGCCGCCGCGGGCTATACCTGTGTCTGCACGATGCCGAACCTCGCGCCGGTGCCGGACAGTCCGGAGGCTCTGGCGGTGGAACAGGCCATCATCCGGCGGGATGCCTGCATCGACGTGTTGCCTTATGCGGCCATCACACTGGGCCGAAAAGGGCTGGTGCCGGTAGATGTCGCCGCCTTGAAAAATGCCTGCGTGGCTTTTTCCGATGACGGCAGCGGGGTGCAGGATGAGGCGGTGATGCTGGAAGCGATGCGGCGGATTGCCGCCTGCGGCGCTTTGCTCGCGGCCCATTGCGAAGACCGGAGCCTCCTGCACGGCGGGTATGTCCACGACGGGCGCTATGCCGCGGCCCACGGACACAAGGGTATCGGTTCGCAAAGTGAATGGGCGCAGGTGGAACGAGACCTGGAACTGGCTGCCCGGACGGGATGCGCCTACCATGTCTGCCACGTGTCCACGAAAGAAAGCGTTGCGCTCATCCGCCGGGCCAAACAGCGCGGGGTGAACGTGAGTTGCGAGACGGCCCCGCATTATCTGGTGCTGACGGAGGACGATTTGCAGGAGGACGGGCGCTTCAAGATGAATCCGCCCCTGCGTACGGCCGCCGACCGGGATGCCTTGCTGGAAGGATTGCTGGACGGGACAGTGGACATGGTTGCGACGGACCATGCACCGCACAGCCTTGCGGAGAAATCTCAGGGGCTGGCGGGCAGCGCGATGGGTATCGTCGGGCTGGAAACGGCTTTCCCGGTGTTATATACCCGTCTGGTGCGCACCGGCCTGGTGACGCTGGAACGGCTGGTGGAATGGATGTCCACGGCCCCCC
>JAGAFI010000143.1 GCA_017612675.1 Bacteroidales bacterium | reverse complement strand
TCCGCACCGTCGTCCAGCACGTCCAGTGCGTCGAAAGCGGCATCCAGCGCTTTCTGGAAGTCATGTTCTTCGAAATAACCGTCCGCCCGGGGATGCTCCCGGACGTAGCGGCCCATCGTCTCGCACACGGTCCCGGACGCCACTTCTCCGGCCGAATGGCCGCCCATGCCATCGCACAGGATATAGCAGTCCTCGGATACCGGCCGCACCGAAAGCGCCGGAAACAGACTGTCCTCCTGGTTGGTACGCTGGCCCTTTTCCAGGATCTGATAGGCGGTGTTCCGAATCGTCATAGCAGGATCTCTTTGTCTGTTCCGGCCTCGAAGCGAAGCACCGTTTCGCTGGAGCGGATGGTGTCGCCCGATTTCAGGCCCGGTTTATCCCCTTCTTCCAACAGCGCGTCGTTCACAAAGGTCGGATTGGCATTGGAAGCGTTGTACACATAGTGGTGATAGAAGCCGTCACGACCTCTGATTACCTTGACGAAGAAATGCTCCCGGCTGAAGCCCCGGTCTTCCGTCTCAATCGGAACATCCGCCTTGGGCGGCGCCTTGTACGTCATGCGCCCGACCAGGTTGACACCCTCCTGCAAGGGATATTCCCGCTTCGTGGCGATATCCACCAACTTGCCCGCAAATCCCTTCACGTCTGCGGAGATTTGCGTCGAATCATCCACGGGTTTCGGCTCGAAGCGTTTGAAATCCCGGAACTTGTTCGCGACCTGGCAATTCGGGCAGGTCACCACCTTGTCCAAATTCTGCGGCATCTGCCTGACGCCAAGCACCGCGCCGCAGACCGGACATTTGATTCTGATTGCTACCATATCATTACCGGCATATTGTTTTCAAAATTCCCCCACATCACCGGATGCTGCCGGTCGCCCGACAGTTCCTTGACCTTCTGGCTGACAGCCATGAAGAGTTCCCGCGCCGTGATGGTACGGTCGCGATTGGTGTCCGCTCCGCCCTTCAGCGCTCCGACCAGCGAGGCCGTATAGTACCCGTTCTTCATGGAAGGGCTTTCGAACGAATACTCTTCCCCCCGTGACGAGAGGAACAGCATAACGTTGTTATCGGAATCTTGACTGCTCCCGGTCTTGTTCTCCCGCATGTTGCCCGCATGGCAGGCATCAGCAAAAATCATCTTGTTCCGGGCTTTGCAGGCAGCGAACAATTTCCGAATGTCAGAATACGGGAGTTTCCCGTCGTACGCCACAAAACCGCCATTCATCCCGTGGCCGGAGAAGTAGAATACCACGATATCCTGCTCTTTCGCCTTGGCGAACAGGGTTCGGGCCTTTGCCAGGATCTCCGTTTTCGTGGCCTTGTTGTCCGTCAGCAGGACGATGGTCGCCCGGCTGTTCGTCTTATACAGGCGACAGATGGCCTTGGCGTCTTCGACCGGAAGACGTAAGTCATTCTCCGTTCCGGGATAGTCGGACACGCCTACGGCCATCAAATAGATTTTCTGAGCGTGCAAGGTTGCGCTGACGAGCAGGCAACCCAACAGGAAAAACAAACGGGACCAGTGCATCATTTCTACTTGGTTATTGTAAACGGAAAGACACGGAAGTCTGGTAAGTCACTCTGACGGCACGTCCATCCTTTTTGCCAGGAGTCCACTTCGGAGAACTCTCGACCGCGCGGATTGCCTCCTTGCGAAGGGCAAGATCCACGTTATTGGTCACCTTCACGTCGGAGACCGAACCATCCGCATTGATGATGAATGACAGCTGGACCTTGCCCTGAATGCCGTTCTCCCGGGCACTCGCAGGATAAACGACATTCCGGGCCAACCAGATGGAGAAGGTGTTAGGGTCACCGCCCTGGAATCGCGGGTATTCGTCAAGGTCTGCATAAGCGACCAACGTATTTGCCGTTCTCTTGCTCTTTATGGCTTCAAGCTCCTCAACCTTCGATTTGGACGTAGACGTCGAAGACTGCTGCGTAGATGTCGTCTGGGTGCTCGGCGCCGCCTTCTTGACAAGGGTCTGGTTCGACTGGGCGCGGGCGCCGGCCGTGACCGTCAGCGTAACCGTCTTGTCGTCGTAGCCATCCAGCTTGAGGACCAGTTTGTGCGAGCCGGGTTTCAGGCCTTCCAGCACACCCGGTGTCACCTTGCCCGTATTCTTCCCATCCAGCCATATGTGCGCACCCGCAGGCGTGGACGTAATCCGTGCCGAGCCGGTCTGAGGCTCCGTTGCCGGCGGTTGCTGCTCCGTGGCAGGAGCCTTCTGCGTGGCCGCGGGAGCTTCCTGTGCAGCGGCCGGAGCTTGCGGCTCCGCCTCCTGCAGAGGTTCGGTGATTGGCGCCACCACGGCGATGCTGTCCTTTGGCAGCACCTGTTTCGGGGACTTGGAACTGATCCGGGGGATCAGCAACAAGGCCAGCGCCAACCCCACGACACCCGCCGCGATCGCTATCCACAAACCCTTGCGGGACGGCTTTGGCGAAGGGTCGACGGGGTCTTTCGCGACCGGTTTCGGTTTGGGTGCGACCGGCCGCGGCTTGGAAGCTTCCGGTTTGGGCTTCGGAGGAACCGGCTTGGGTTTAGCGACAGGTTGGGGCGCGGCAGGCTTTGCCGCGGGTGCCGGCGTGGGCTTGGCAACCCCAACCAGGGTCGTCGCTTCATCCTCATCCACCACCCCGTCCAGCAGGTTCAAGAACGCTGCCACGCTCTGCGGGCGACTCTTGCGCCGGGGCTGCATCGCAGTCTCGATGGCCTTGTAGAGCTGCTCCGGAATCGCAGGGTGTGGAGGCAAGCCATCCTCATTAATCTCCGAGGCGCCGGGCGGCACGGTTCCGGTCAGCAGATAATAGAGCGTCGCACCCAGCGCGTAGATGTCCGTCGCAGGGGTGAAACTGCTGATTTCCGTCTGCTGATACTGCTCCAATGGGGCGTAGCCCTTACTGATGCCAACCGGCGTCGAACTGGTCTGCTGGCCGGCCTTGTCGTAATGCTTCGACACGCCGAAGTCGATCAGGACGGCCCGTCCGTCGTTATCCAGCATGATATTCGAGGGCTTCACATCGAAATGGAGGCAGTTGCGCTGATGGATATAGCTCAGCGCCTGGCCGACTTCGCGGATATAAGCCTTGGCCTGCTCCACGGACATCGGTCCCTCCTTCTGCACCTTCGCCGACAGCGAATCGCCCTCCAGGTATTCCATTACATAATAGGCCGTGCCGTTTTCCTCGAACACGTCGTAGATTTTGATGATATGCGGATGATTGAAGGCCGCTATCATCTGCGCCTCCCGGACGAACTTCGCCCGGAACTTGGACACCAGGTCTTTGCTGCCGGAGGTGCCCAGCGTGACGTGGCTCGTGCTCCCATCGCGCTCGCAGTACTCCTTCATGAAGAACTCCTTGATCGCGACGCGGCGGTTCAGCGCCACTTGTTCGGCTTCATAAGTTATTCCGAAGCCTCCCTGTCCCAATATTTGGACTATGCGATACTTGCCATCCTGCAAGGTCGCTCCTGATTGTAATGCTGCCGCTTCTTCCATGGCAAATTGTACTTCTTATAAAGAAATATACAACAAATAAAAACTACTGGGCAAGCCGGAAACCAACGATATAGGTCCGGAGAGAGGGCCCTTCTCCGCTCCGGAACGAGACGCGGCAATGCCAGGTGCCGTTGTACCAGCTGCCGCCCCGAAGTATCCGGGTGGAGCCCGATGACGGGCCACGCGGATTGGTCAAGTCGTCGTAGCCGTACTCGCCAAACCAGTCGTTGCACCATTCCCACACATTCCCGGACATGTCATACAACCCCAGTTCATTGACGCCCTTATTCTTCACGGGGTGCGTCGTGCCGCCAGCGTTGGCATCATACCAACCCACATTGCTCATATTATCGCTGCCTGCATATACTTTCCCCCGGGAACGGCGGCCGCCGCGGGCAGCATACTCCCACTCCGCTTCCGTCGGCAGCCGGAAGGTCTTGCCGGTCAGTTCATTCAACTTGCGGATGAATGCCTTGCAGTCATCGTATGATACCTGTTCCACCGGATAACTGTCCCCGAGCTTGAAATAGCTCGGATTGTTGCCCATCACCACCTTCCACAACCCCTGGGTCACTTCCGATTCCCCGATGGAAAACCCTCGCAGCGTCACGTTATGAGCCGGCCGCTCCGCATTATCAGCTTCGTACCATTGCTCCGCCGTCGCTCCCATCTCCAGCGAGCCACCTCCCACGGAAACCATCGTGAACGATACCCCCTTCACCGTATAGGTGGTCTTGTTGCCGTTCTTTGTGATGGTGACGTCGCTGTTGGTTTCCGCCGGGGTTTCCTGCACGGACTTCGCCCGGGGAGTTGTTTGGTTGGCAGGGGTGGTCTGCGTATTCGTCTGAGTGCCGCCAGCCGCGGTATTTGTCGTCGTGGCGCTTCCGGCTTTCGGCTGGGAAGCCGGTTGCTGCGGGACTTCCGGCTCAGACTCCACGAACTCAGTTCCATTTTCCGTCACGACAGGCTCAACGGGTTCAGGCTCCTCTGGCAAAAGCAATAGCGCCAGCACCACGACGCCCGCCGCCACGGCGAACCAAACCTTTTTATTAATGGACTTCTTTGCCGGAGTTGCTGCGGATACAGGAGCAGCCGGTTTGGATGCGGCCGGTGCGGCTGCCTCCGGAGCCTTCGGCTTTGGCGCATTCCCCACGATTACCGTCTTCTCATCCTCTTCTGAATCCACCACCGAACGGTCTTCCAGCAACTTCAGGAACGCCTCGACCGTCTGCGGGCGGTCTTTGCGGCGGGGCTGCATCGCGCAGCGGATGGCTTCCCAGGTCCGGTCGGACAGGCCCGCGGGGCGGTCCAGCCCGTCCTCATTTACGATGGAGGCTTCCGGAGG
>JAGAFI010000142.1 GCA_017612675.1 Bacteroidales bacterium | reverse complement strand
CCCGCCGCGCAGCAACGCCCGGCCCTTCCGGAAGTCCGGACATCTCCCCCGGCCTCTATCCCATGGCGCGAGACTGGGAACAGGAAAACGTTTCCGCATTCCTGCCATGGCTGCAAGGACTGGAGAGCGACATCCGAAAGCGGGACAGCCGGGTGCAGAAAGTCATCGCCATGCTTTCCTACAGCGTGAGCCATATCCTCATGTACAATTCCGACGGGGAATGGACCGGCGACACCCGCCCGCTGGGCAGCATATCGGTCACGGTCATCTGCGAGCAGGGCGGCAAGCACGAACAGCGCTCCGTCTCACGCAGCCTGCGCTGCGGCAGCGAAATGCTGACACCGCACCTGCAACGGGAACTGGCGGAAGAAGCCGTCCGGGATCTGGACGCTTCCTTTGCCGCCCGCCGGCCGAAAGGCGGACAGATGAGCGTCGTGATGGGCGCCGGCGCATCCGGCATCCTGCTGCACGAAGCGATGGGCCATGCCTTCGAAGCCGATTTCAACCGCAAGGGACAGTCCATTTTCTGCGACCGGATGGGCAAACGGGTATGCAAGGCGGGCATCCATATCCTGGATGACGCGACCCTGCCCCATATGCGCGGGTCCCTGAACGTCGATGACGAGGGCGTACGCGGCCAGAAAACCTATATGGTTACGGACGGCATCCTCACCTCTTATCTGCACGACCGCATCAGCGCCGCCAGCTACGGTGTCTCCCCCACCGGAAACGGACGCCGGGAATCTTTCCGCTACCCGCCCATCCCGCGGATGCGGAGCACCTACATGGAAGCGGGAACGGACGGTACGCGGGAAGACATGATAGCCTCCGTACGCCGGGGCGTCTATGTGGACCGCTTCGCCAACGGGGAAGTCAAAATCGGGGAAGGCGATTTCACCTTTTACGTCAAAAGCGGTTTCCTGATTGAAAACGGGCGGCTGACCATGCCCGTCAAAGACATCAACATCATCGGGAACGGCCCCAAGGCCCTGTCCGACATCATCGCCGTCGGCAACGACCTGGTGGTCGATGAAGGGGCGTGGACCTGCGGGAAAGAACAGAGCGTTGCGGTATCCTGCGGGATACCCTCGGTGCTGATTAAAAACCTGACCGTCGGAGGAGAATGATTACGGAGCAAGAACAGACATGGGTGCTGGAAGCCCTTGCGCTCGCCTCCCGGGAGGGGGCGGACAAGGCGCGGGCATCCCTCTGCAAAAGTGAAGAAGATTTGGTAGCCACGCTGAACGGCGAAGTGGACAAGGTGACCCGTTGTGAAGACCGGTCGCTGACCCTTTCGCTCTTCGTACATGGCCGCTACGGCAGTTTTTCGACCAACAAATGCACACCCGACGCATTGCGGGACTTTATCCCGAAAGCCGTGCATACCACGGCACTGCTTGCCCCGGATGCCTGCCGGGACTTGCCGGAACGGAGCCGCATCTGCCGGACGGCCATCACCGGGGATGAACTTTCCTGCCGGGACGGAAGCATCGCGCACCTGACGGCGGAAGACCGGGTACGGCTGGCCCTCGATGCCGCCGTTTTCCCCGCCCGGGACTTCCAAGGGGCACATCCGGTATCCGAAGAAGGGGAATTTTCCTGCTCTTCGTACGACAGTTTCCTCGCGGACAGCGAAGGGCTCCGCTGCCGCCACCGGGAAACCTCTTTCGACTACGGCGTGGAAGCGACCGTCGAAGACGACGCGGGGAACAAATACAGCGACTATTGGTGGACGGCGTCCACCTTCCTCCGCGAACTGGACACCTCCCGGACGGGCAGGACGGCCCTGGAACGGGCTGCCGCCCAAATCGGGGCGGCTCCGGCGCCCAATGGCAGCTATACGATGGTCGTGGACAGCGAAGCGGCCGGCAAACTGGTCTCTCCCCTGCTGCGCGCCCTGAACGGCTACGCACTCCAGCAGGGAAATTCCTTCCTGCGCGACTCCCTCGGGCAGCAACTGTTTTCCGAAGGGCTTACCCTGCTGGACAAGCCGCATATCCCCGGAGACAGCAACTCCAAACTTTTCGACAGCGAAGGCGCAGCGACGCAGGAAGGCCCCATTATTGAGAATGGAATCATCCGCAAATATTTCATAAACAGTTATATGGCAGCCAAAATGAAGACCCGGGCCACCCAGGATGATGCCGTCCGCCCCTTGTTGAGCGGCTGGCCAGAGCCCGGCCTCGACCGGGCGGCCATCCTGCAACGATGCGGCCGCGGGATTCTGGTCACCGGCTTCAACGGCGGCAACTCCAACAGCGCCACCGGGGATTTCTCCTACGGCATCACCGGTTTCCGTTTCGAGAACGGACGCATCGGCCGCCCCGTCAGCGGCATGCTGGTGACGGGCAATTTCCTCCGCTTGTGGAAAAACCTGCTGGCCGCCGGGGACGATGCACGCCCCTGCCAGTCCAAACTCATCCCCACCTTAGCCTTTTCAAACGTAGATTTCAATGGATAACAAAAAAGTACAAGACAAAATGGTGGTAGCACTGAGCTACCAGTTGGAAGTGGAAGGGAAAATCGCAGACAGCGCCCCTGCCGACGCCCCCCTCGAATACATCCACGGGGCAGGCATGCTGCTTCCCCGCTTCGAAGAAGAAGTGGCCGGGACAGAAGCCGGGCAGACATTCGATTTCATCCTCTCCGCAGAAGAAGGGTACGGAACATACCACCCCGAATACAAAATCGACATCCCGCTGGCCGCATTCGAGGTGGACGGACAGGTGCGCAGCGAACTGCTGGCGGTCGGTCGTACGCTGCCGATGCTGAACACCGCGGGACAGGTCGTCCAAGGCACGGTAGCCGCCATCAAGGCGGATGCGGTGACCATGGATTTCAACCACCCGATGGCAGGCAAGACCCTCCATTTCACCGGCAAGGTGGAACGCCTGCGCGAAGCCACGGAAAAAGAACTGACGGAAGGCCTGCACGGCGAATTCCTGCCGCAGGAAGGCTGCTGCGGCTGCCACGGCGAAGAAGAAGGAGCCTGTTGCGGCCATGGGAAAGGCGAAGGTGCGTGTTGCCATGGCGAGGAAAAGTCCGAAGAGGGCTGTTGCCACGGAGGACACGGAAAAGGCCATTGCAAAAAGCAAGGGCAGTGAGACGGCTGCTGCTTTGGACCCTGGCCCTGCTTGCCGCCTGTCCGGGGAACGCGCAGGACCGTATGCCCGCGCCGGGCGAACCCGTACCCGCGCAGTTGCTTGAAACGCTCGGGACGGACCGGTTCTTCACGCTGGGCGAAATCCCGGACACGACGTTCCAAACCATGCAGGGCAAGAGTTACAAGGCAGGCTGCCCCGTCCCCCGTGAAGGACTGCGCTACCTGCGGGTGTTGCACAAAGACGCACAGGGGCGTACCCTCGTCGGGGAAATGGTCGTCAGCCGCAGCATCGCAGACGACTTGATGGAGATTCTGCGCGCACTCTACGAGGCTTCATATCCCATAGAACGGATGGTCCTGGTGGACACCTATGACGCCGATGACGAGCGCTCGATGCGGGCCAACAATTCTTCGGGATTCAACTTCCGCTATATCCGGGACACACGCATCATCTCCCGGCACGGACGGGGGGAAGCCGTGGACATCAATCCTTTATATAACCCGTATTGCAAGCGGCGCAGCGACGGAACGCTGTACGTAGAGCCGGCAACGGCGGCTGCCTACACGGACCGCACAGCCGTTTTCCCCTACAAAATCGTCCGCGGGGACCTGTGCTGGCGGCTTTTCACCGAAAAAGGTTTCGAATGGGGCGGCGACTGGCAGCATTGCCGGGACTGGCAGCATTTCGAGCGCCCGGAAAAACGATGAGAAGGAATGAATCATGCCGAAAAATTTGCGGATTTAACCAGAATGTTGTTCCTTTGCGGACGCATTTGAAAAACCATTACACACTAATACCAAATTTATGAAAAATTATTTCGATTTGACAGGCCGCGTCGCGGTTGTAACAGGAGCTTCCACCGGACTGGGGCTCCAGATGGCCAAGGCGTTCGCAAGCCAGGGGGCGAATCTCGTCCTGCTTGCACGGCGCATGAACCTTTTGGAAGAAAATGCCAAAGACATTGAGGAAATGTTCGGCGTCGAGGTCCTGCCTTATTCCTGTGACATTACGGATACGGAAAAAGTGAAAGCTGCCGTCAAGGCGACGATGGAACGCTTCGGGCGCGTGGACATCCTCGTGAACAACGCAGGGACGGGGGCCGTGGCCAACGCCGAGGACATCACCGACGAGCAGTTCAAGCATGAGATGGACATCGACCTCTTCGGCACGTTCATCTGTGCCCGCGAGTTCGGCAAGGAGATGATCAAAGCCGGTTTCGGACGCATCATCAACATCGCCTCGATGTACGGTCTCGTCGGCAACATGATTTGCGGCAGTTCTCCCTACCATGCAGCCAAAGGCGGCGTCGTGAACCTGACCCGCGCCCTCGCCGCGGAATGGGGCAAGCACGGCATCACCGTCAACAGCATCTGCCCGGGCTATTTCTACACGGATTTGACCACTGCCACGCTGGATTCCGATTATTTCCAGAATCTTGCCAAGCAGAACATTCCGCTCGGGCGGTACGGCAAGAGCGGCGAACTGGACACCTGCGCCCTGTTCCTCGCTTCCCCGGACAGCACCTACGTAAACGGCCAGAACATTGCCGTGGACGGCGGATATACCTGCGTATAAGTTTATTTACAATATCCGGAACGGGAGACCGATTGCTGATGGGTCTCCCGTTTTTTCGTTCCCGCGCCATGCCATCGGCCCCCACATCCAGCATCCCGCTGATGTATGGTGAAGCCATCTTCGACAACTCGGCGGCAAAGACTTGCGTCATTTCTCCAGAGGAAACGCCCAAGCCATCATTTCTCCCCTTTTTTCTCCCCAAAACTTTGGGAAAATCCAAACGGATGCTTATTTTTGCGTGTTATGAAACTTTTTCGCAAAATACTCCGCGGACTGTCCCTGACGTCTGTATTGTTCATTTTCCAGGCCTGCTACGGCGCCCCGCAGGTCAATCCGGACTTCTATGAGAACGAAGAGACCAAGACGCTGCAGTGCCCGGACGATGCGGAAGACGGCGGACAGGCCCCCGCAGGACCGGAAGGCTCCGCTGAATGAGTCCCGCGCTGTTCCGCCTTTTTCGCGCCGGCGAAACGCACGTGCATGAACTCAGTTACCTGTTCTGGGAATGCACGACCCGCTGCAACCTCCATTGCCGGCACTGCGGCAGCGACTGCTCCGTCCAAAGCCGGGAGAAAGACATGCCGCTGGCAGATTTCCTGCAGGCACTGGACACTGTTCCCGCCGCGCAGCGGCCCGCCGGTTTCACCGTCATCCTGACAGGGGGAGAACCCCTGCTACGACCGGATTTGGCGGCCTGCGGACAAGCCATCCGGGAACGGGGCTGCGGCTGGGGCATCGTTTCCAACGGTTTCCACTACAATGCCGGGATGCAGCAGCGCCTGCTCGCCGCCGGGCTGGGGTCTATGACCATCAGTCTGGATGGACTGGAGGAAAGCCACAACTGGATGCGCGGAAACCCGAAAAGTTTCACCCGCGCCCTCGCCGCCATACGCCTTGCCGCAGCCGTTCCCCGCTTCGCTTTCGACGTGGTGACCTGTGTCCACAAACGGAACCTCACCGAACTTCCCGCCCTGCACGCCCTGCTTTCGGACGCCGGGGTGCGCCAATGGCGGCTTTTCACCATCATCCCCATCGGACGGGCCCGGGAGGATGCAGACATGCACCTGAGCGATGCGGAATTCGTCTCCCTGATGGATTTCATCCGGCAGAAACGCCGGGAACGGCTTCCCATGAAAACGACCTTCAGTTGCGAAGGATATCTGGGGCGCTACGAACAGCAGGTCCGCGACACGCCGTATTTCTGCCGCGCCGGTATCAACATCGCATCCGTACTCATTGACGGACGCATCTGCGCCTGTCCGAACATAGACCGCGACGTCTTTTCGCAGGGCAGCATCTATACGGACAATTTCTACGAGGTCTGGGAACAAAGGTTCGAAGCATTCCGCAAGCGTGACTGGGCGAAAAAAGGCATCTGCGCCGGCTGCGGGAAATTCCGGGACTGCCTGGGGAACGGGATGCACAATTGGCACGGCGCCTGCGAAGGTCCGCTCAACTGCCACTACCGCAAGACCCTGACAACATAGCGTCCATGGCCGACCCGCGCTTTACCGATACGCTGCTTGCGTGGTATGCCGAATTCCGGCGGGACCTGCCGTGGCGCGGCCTGCAAGACCCGTATGCCGTCTGGCTGAGTGAAATCATCCTGCAGCAAACCCGTATCGCACAAGGGAAAGCCTACTGGGAACGGTTCATGGCACGTTTCCCCGACGTACGGCAACTCGCGGCGGCAAGCGAGGAAGAGGTCCTGCAGCTTTGGGAAGGCCTCGGCTATTACAGCCGTGCCCGCAACCTGCTGGCAGCAGCGCGCCAGATTGCTGCCCAAGGAAGTTTCCCGGACACGTGGGAAGGCATCCGGGCGCTCAAAGGCGTCGGGGATTACACGGCAGCCGCCATCGCATCCATCGCTTTCGGGCGGGATACCGCCGCCGTGGACGGCAACGTGTACCGCGTCCTCGCCCGCTATTACGGCATCGCCACGCCGGTCGGCGGCCCGGTCGCCAAAAAGGAATTCACCCGGCTCGCACAATCCCTGCTGCCACCCGGGCGGGCCGGCGACTTCAACCAGGCCCTGATGGATTTCGGAGCCCTGCAATGTACGCCCGCCCATCCGGACTGCCTCACCTGTCCCCTCTCCGCCCATTGCGCAGCATTGCAGAAAGGGCAGGTGGCCGTGCTGCCCGTCAAACAGGAGAAGCCGGCAGTCAAGACCCGCTATCTGGACTATATTTACCTGCGCTGCCAAGGCAGGACGGCCATCCGGAAACGGGGAGCCGGAGACATCTGGCAAGGCCTGTGGGAACCGCTCTGCATCGAATATGCGGATGCCGCACACACGCAGTCCCTGTCCGGCGCCGTACGCCCGGAGGGATGCACCTGCCTGCGCCGCGGCGTCAGGCACTGCCTGACCCACCGTACGATTCTGGCAGACTTTTACCTGCTCGAAGCCCCCGGTTTCCCCACCCTGCCGGAAGGCTACATCACCATAGCGGAATCCGCCCTGTCACAATACGGCAAACCCCGCCTGTTCGAATTGCTGCTCGAAACGGCAGGATAAACCGGCGCATCCACGGAATCGCTTTGTGCGGCATCTTCGAGGAGTTCCGCAAAGTGACAGACATGGTGGAGCAGGGAGTTTGACTGGCAGGACGGAACCATGAAATACTGACGCCGGCAAATCACTGAAATATCAATGAAATACCGGCGTTGTCCTGTCAGACTCGTGCGGGTGGAGGGACTCGAACCCTCACGCCTTCCGGCACCAGATCCTAAGTCTGGCTTGTCTACCATTTCAACACACCCGCAGACAGAGACAGGGCAAAGATAACCAAATTGTCCGTTTTCCAAACCATCCATTCAAATTATATTGAATTTTTCCCACGGATACTCCCGTACGCTTGGTTATCTTTGCCTTGGCGATTTTTGATTGGGGAAAGTTTTCCCCAAACCCCTTCGTTTTTTTTCGTACTTTTGTACACACGCAACATTTATGATGGAGGAGAAACGGCCCGTACAGACAGATTCCGCCAAACAAGCCATCCGCGCGGAGGCAAAGCGCCGCGAGCGGGCGTTTTTGCAGGACCCGGGGCTGGCGGCGGCGGAAGCCGGAAGCATTTGGCAACAGGTGGAAGAACTGCCCGCTTTCCGGCAGGCCGATACCGTCCTTGTCTATCTCGATATTCCCGGAGAGGTTCCGACAGAAGACCTGCTCCGGCGCTGGCCCGGCAAACGCTTCTGCATCCCCCGCGTTGACAAAGATGCGCTTGTCCTGCACGCATACCATCCGCAACGGATTCACAGCGGCTACAAAGGCATCCGGGAGCCCGATGCAGACACAGATATCATACCGCCCGAAGACGTGGATTTGGCCCTTGTACCCGGCATCGCTTTCGCTCCCGCCACGCAGAACCACGGGGGCTGCACTTCCGACGGAAAAGCATTTCAACGGCTGGGCCACGGAGGCGGCTTCTACGACCGCCTGCTCCCCTGCCTGCGCTGCCCCGCAATCGGCATTGCCTTCCGGTTCCGGCTATTCCCGGAACTCCCGGAAGACGTGTGGGATGCAGGCGTAGATGCCGTTATCACAGCATATTAGACGCTTGACCGGTCGATAATTTCCGCGAGGTCGCGGACGGGACGGTTGGCGTAACGCGAGAAGGTGGCCAGGCAAAGCGGGCAGGCTGTCGCGATGGCATCCGCATGGCTCGCATACAGGTTTTCCAGTGCATGGCGCGTAATAGCCTCCCGCGCAGCGAAATCCAACGAAATGGATCCCAGCGAACCGCCGCAGCAGATGCTTTCTCCCTTCGTCTGCGGGGCTTCGGCAATCATTGCCGCCTGCCCGAGCAACTTGCGCGGCTCGGCATAGATGCCGCAGCCCCGTCCCAGTTCACAGGGGTCGTGATAGACATAGCAGATATCGCTCTTTTCCAATTTCAAACGCCCCAGCAGGACAAGTCCTTGCAGGTAGCGGCTGTAATGCACCACCCGGACCCCGGGCAAGTGGTATGCTTCCGTGAATATCCGGTAGCAAATCGGACAGCTGAGCACCAGCGTATCCGCCCCGGAAGACAGGATGAGTTCCGTATTCCGGTCGATGAGTTTCTGCGCCGCATCCCGGCGGCCCGCCACCAGCATCGGGCGTCCGCAACAGAGCCCGCCCTCACGGTCCATCCACGTATAGGCAACGCCCGCCTTGTGCATCAGGGACTCGAAAGCCTTGCCGACCGCAGGTGTCAATTGCGTCATGCAGCCGGCGAAATACAGCACCTTGCTGCCGGATGCAGCCTCGCGCAGCGCCGCCATGTCCACAGCCGCATAATCGGGTTCCACGGCATATTGCCGCATCTCCCGCTGGGCAATCCGCAGCGCCGGACCTTCCACGCCGACCTGGCACAATTCCTCGCATTTGCCGCAAAGCAGGCATTTGTCACTGATTTCCCGGATGCGCCGCTCGTTTCCCCGGCGAATCTGCCGGTTCAGATAAACCGTGCAGTCCTTCAGGTTGGCCTTGTCCGCACTCATCGGACAGGCGTCGATACACACCCCGCAACCGGGACAGCTGAGCACTTCCACCCGCGCGAAGCCTTTCCGGGGATGCCGGATGCGCAGCCCGGCGTTCCGCAGCGGAATCAGCATCATTTCCGCCGGAATGTGCATATAACGGGTGAACGGCAGCACGCACATGAACACGCAGAGGGCTATCGAATAAGCCCACCAGCACGGCAGCATATACAAATTGTTGCCGAAGAACTGGCGGAAAATCCAGTTCATCGGGATGGTCAGGAAAGAGCCTCCGCTGATGTGCGCGGTAAAGCTCTCCGCCAGCAGGCGCAAAGGGAAGATGGCCCACAGGGAATATAACCCGATTGTGTCCAGGAACGAGGGACGGGTCGTGCGCCGCATCCCGAACCAGCGGGAACGGACACGCTTGATGATGGCCAATGCAATGCCGACCAGAATCAGCAGCAGGAAAAAGTCCATCAGGAAGAACAGGGCGGCCCCGCGCAGGGTCGCATCCGTCTCCGCCACGAAATAATTGAAGAAAATCGGATAATAGAACAGGTTAATCCGGTGCGGGACGAAGAGGACGGTCTCGACGTGGCCGAGCAGAATCAGCATGAACCATCCGAAGGCGATGCTGGAATGCATGAAGCCAAGCAAGCGGTTCCGTTTCCACAGCTTCACATGCAACAAGCAGTTGCAGAATATGTCCCAGATATTTTTCAGCGCCGTGGCGGGCGTGACGAGGGAAAGGAGGAAACGCCGCCGGTCCTCCCGGGAAAGCTGGAACAGGATGCGGAGGATGCCATAGGCACAATACGCCAGGACAAAACCCATCCCGATCAGGAACGGAATGACGAAGGGGTCGAAACCGGTGGCAAAGCGTTCTTTCATGGCTTCTCACAAATACGGCAAAGCGCCAGAATCAGTTTCCGCGTATTGATGCCGCGCGGACAGACCATCGTGCATTTGCCGCAGAGCATGCAGCAGGAAAGCATCGGAGCGACGGACTGCCCCCGCTGAAGCGCGAGCAATACCTTTCGGATGCTCATCCCCGACCACCGGGCGGCCGGACAACTCGCCGAACAGGAGCCACAGGAGATGCAGACGGCAGCATCCGGACTGGTCTCCAGCAACTTATGCCAAAGACGGCTGTCCACCTTGTCCAGACTGACGGCGGAACTGGGACTGAGCGTGAAACCGAAATCCTTCATGCCTGCAGGTATTGGTAAATCCGCAAAGCGGCAGCACGGGCTTCGGCAAGCGTCTCCGGCACGGTCTTGGTCCCCGTACAGGCACCGGCATAGAAAATCCCCGGACGCCCGGACTCCAGGATGCCCGCCACGTTGTCACGGCTCCGCAGGAATCCGTCGGAATCGATTTCCAGCCGGAGTTGGGGAGCCAATGCCGATGCGGAAGGATTGCAGACCATCCCGGACATGAGCACCAGCAAATCGAGAATCACTTTCACCGGCTTGCCGAGCAGGGTGTCCTCCGCCTTGACCTGCACGCGCCCGTCGATGGTCTCCCCAACCTCGCTCACGCGTCCCCGGATGAAATGGATGCCGAAATCCCGCTGGGCGCCGATATAAAAATCTTCATATTTCTTGCCGAACAAGCGCAAATCCATATAGAAGCAATAGACCTCCGCCTGCGGATAACGTTCCCGCATCTCGATGGCCTGTTTGACGGCGGTCATGCAACAGACTTTCGAGCATTGGCTGTTGCCGGCCTTGATGTCCCGGGACCCCACGCAATGCACAAAGCCGACGGCACGCGGCGCTTCAGGCATCCGTTCATCCGGGAAGCCGTTCATCCACGCTTCCAAATCCGCATTGGTGACGACATGGTCATAGACCCCATAGCCGTACTCTTCCTTTTTCGCCGCTTCGAAGAGCCGGAATCCCGTGGCCAGCAATACGGCACGCACCACGAGGTTTTCCCCGTTGGAGAGTTTCACGGAATAACTGTCTTTGAGCCGGTTGATGGACTTGACTTCCGTATGCCGGTACACCGTCACGCCCGAAAGCCCCGCTTCCAGTTCCGTCACCAGGCTTTCGGCAGACAGCATATCCGGAAACAATTTGTGCCAGCGAGCCACGTGGCCGCCCAGCCCATGTTCCTTTTCCACGAGAAGCGGACTGCAGCCCAGCGCTTGCAGTTGACGGGCCGCCTCCATGCCGGCGATGCCCCCGCCGATAATGAGTACTTTTTCTTTCATCCTGTCAAAAGCATTTGAGGACAGACGGCAGTTCCGGTCGCAGCAAGTCTTCCCGGTTCAGGCCGAGATACTTATCCGCCGGCACATAGGCGACGCCCATCTTGTCAAGCAGCGGCTCCACCGCCGTCTGGTGCAACTGAAGCCCCAGGTCCCAGGGATTGATGCCCAGCACGAGCCCGGCCAGTTCCTCATAGGTGAATACCGGAATGCCGAAACCGTCCCGCCCGTAGGTCTTGCCCGTCTGCTCCGCGATGACATATTGCCAGCGGTCCAGAAAATAGGGGCAGCCCGGACAATTGGTGATGATGCCGTCCGGGTGGAAGGGCTCCATCGACTCGAATTTCTTGTAGGTATTGGACACGGAATAGCCCCGGTTGGCCTTTACCAGATACTGCCGGAAGCCGAAACCGCAGCAATGCCGGCGTTCCGGATAATCCACGATGCGCCCGCCCCAGCTTTCCACCATGCCGCTCAACACGCAGGGATATTCCGCCCCGCCGACGCCCTTGTGGGGGAACATCTTGGAATAATGACAGCCGATGTGTTCGACGATATCCAGCGGTTCGCCGGTATCCTTGTTCACCAGCCGGTACTGGGCCCGCTCCGCAATGTCGTTGCGCCATTTGTACATGAGGTCACTCGCATGGGCGAGGTATTCGGGCTTCTCGAACTCCCGGCGGCAGGATTTCCAGAGGTGTTCACGGATGCGTGCCTCCAACTCGGGGAATTCCCGCCATGTTTCCAGAATCTCCGTATAATTGCCGAAAGACGTGATGCAGCTGGCGACGAGGTTCCGGTAGCCCATTTCCGTCATCAGGGCGAACTGGCGGGCCACGATGGTCATCGCCGTTTCCTGCGGAATCACGTCGGAATGGTAGGCGATGCCCCCGCAGGTGGTATGGTGTTCCGTGTCACAGATATCCCGCCCCAGCACGTTCCGCCCGATTTCAAGGAAATACTTCTCGCTCGCCGGGAAGAAATTCTGCCGGATGCAACTGCGTGCATAGAACCAGTGGTCGTCCGGAATCTCTTTCTGGTAGTCGCTCCAGATTTTTTGTTTACCCTTGTAAATCATCCGTTTATCTTATTCTCCGCTCCTTGTCCGGGAACTTCTTTTTTAATCCGTATTAAAATGTCCCGGCGAGCAATGCTCAAACGTATATTGCATATATTCTTCCGGCGTCATCCCCATTTCCTGCGCTTTCTGTTCCGAAAGGCGCTCGATATGGCGCATCCGCTCCGTGCCGCCGGTCTCGTCATAGATGGCCTGCAATTCGTCAAGGTCTTCCTGCGGGATTTTCCGCAGGGCGCCGGGACCGGGCTGGAGATAAGGAGCCCCCAGCCGGGCAAAGGTCTGGTGCCGGTGCGCCAGGTGCCAGGCAAACACCGGGCCCGCTTCCGGATGGGCTTCGATGGTAAATGTTTCCGGATGGACGCAGTAACCATACTGCAAGACATTCCCGTTCAGCGCCTTGCTCAGGGGATACAGCTGCCTCCCCCGCTCAGACTCGACGAAACAGCCCAGCCGCGTGCTCAGCTCCCGGAGCGCCATCACGATGAGCCCGGCGGCATTGCCCCGGGGACAGCGCGGCATGCAGCTCATGCATTCGCCGCAATACCAGATGGTTTCCGATTTCAACAAAGCCACAATCTCCGCATCATCCTTGCGCTGCACGGTGTCCACGATTTTGCGGGGGTCATAGCGGTAGAATTCCGCCGCCGGACAGATGGCCGTGCAGGTCCCGCAATTGATACAGGTTTTCATTCCCTCGCGGAAACGATAGTCCTTCATCAGTTCGTCATAGAGTCTTTCCATCGTGCGCTTCATATACGATTTTTCCGTCACACAGCACCATTTTCACCGCCGTGCTGTCCGCCGCATATACCCAGTTGGACAGCAGGTGGTGGCAAGGCTGCATCTTCGGGGCGTCCAGCGAGACCAGCAGGCCGTCCGCGAGCTTCCCTTCCGCCACTTCCCCGCCGTCAATCCCGAAGGCAGCGGCGCCGCCCCGGGTGGCCCAGTCGAACACCAGCGAAGCGGGCAGCAAGTCCGCCGCGCCCTCGTTCTCCAGCAAACCGTCCTCCCGTGCGGAGACGCATTTCGCCAGCAACGCGGCGAATTTCATTTCTTCGCGCATATCCACGTTGTTGTTGGACGAACAGCCGTCCGTACCCAGCGCCACGCGGACCCCGGAGGCGATGGCCCGCTCATAGGGGAAACGACCGCTGCCCAGCTTCATGTTGGAGCAGGGGCAATGCACCACCGTCACCCCGCGGGAAGCGAGGATGTCCCATTCTTCCGCATCCACATGGACGCAATGCGCCGCCACGACATCCGGCCCGAGAAAGCCGATGCGGTCCAGGTAGCGTACGGGCGTCGTCCCGTGTTCCCGCAGGCAATCCGCGACTTCCCTGCGGGTTTCCGACAGGTGGATATGCAGGCGCAATCCCGCTTCCCGGGCCCATTCGGCACATTCCCGCAAGCGCCTTTCGCACACGGTATAGATGGCATGCGGCGCGATGGCCAGTTGGATTCGTCCGCCCGTCGGGTCTTTCCATTCACGGACGAATGCGTGTTTGGAAGCCTGCTGGGCCAAGCTGTGGTTGTCCATCACCGTAATGCCGATGGCCGCCCGCAGCCCGGACGACGCCACCACGCGGATGGTCTCTTCCGGTTCGAAATACATGTCGTTGAAAAACACCGTACCGCCGGCAAGCATTTCCCGCACGGACAGGTCGGAGCCGCGCCGGATATCCGCCGCCGTCAGTTTCGCTTCATAGGGCCAGATATGGTCCTGCAGCCAGGTCTGCAAGGGCATATCGTCCGCATACCCCCGGAGCAGCGACATCGCCAGATGCGTATGGCCATTGTAGAACGCGGGCAGCAGCGCAAGCCCGGAGGCATCTGCCACCCGGTCCGCTTCCGCCCCCTCCGCCGCATCCAGACAGGCATAACGGTTCCCGCGGACCAGCACGTTCCGCGTGCGGCCCTCCCAAAAGACATGCTTGAGCAACAGCGTGTTCATCGGCTGGTATAGTTATCAAAATAGCCCTGTACGAGCACGACGGGAGTCCCTTTGTCGCCGGAACCGGAGGTCAGGTCGCAGAGGGAGCCGATGAGGTCGGTCAGCTGGCGCGGGGTCGTCCCTTCGGAAACCATCTTGCCTTTCAGGTCCCCGTCTTTCGCCCGGATGCTGCGGGAAATCGCCTCCCGCAACGCTTCGCCCTTCAGGCCGGCGAAATCGTTGTCAGCCAGATATTTCAGTTTCAGTTCATTGGGGGTTCCGCGCAAACCGTCCGTATAGGCGGGGGAAACGACCGGGTCCGCCAGTTCCCAAATCCTGCCTTTCGGGTCCTTGAAGGCACCGTCACCATAGACCATCACTTCCACATGTACGCCCGCCGCCGCGGCCATGCGGGCCTGGATGTCCGCCACCAGGGGGGCACAGTCACGCGGAAAGAGTTTCACCAGTTCTTCGGTCGCCTTGTTGGATCCGAGCAGGCCGTATTCCGCATTGTAGCCGCTTCCGTCCACCGGGGCGGTCAAAATATCGTCGAGTCCGAGCACGCAGGCGGCACCGGCAGCCCGCAAAAGGCGCTTGGTACGCACCCGCGTATGGATGTCACAGGCAATGACGGTGTCCGTATAGTCCAGGATGGCCGTCGGACGGTTGGCAAAAATGATGTCCACCCCGGCACCGCACGAGCGGACCAGTTCGGCATAATAGGCCACATAATCCACGCCCGTAAACTCGTGGGTGCCATAACCGAAAAGCTCCCGGTAGCGTTCCAGCGTCAGGATATCCGAATACGGATTGACCCCCGCCTCGTCCAGCCGGTCGATGTTCACCAGTTCATTGCCCACTTCATCAGACGGATAACTGAGCATCAGCACCACCTTCTTGCAGCCGGACGCGATGCCCCGCAGGCAGATGGCAAAGCGGTTGCGGCTCAAAATCGGGAAAATCACGCCCACCGTACCGCCGCCCGTTTTGGCGCGGACGTCCTTGGCAATCGCGGACACGGAGGCATAGTTCCCCTGGGCGCGCGCCACGACAGATTCCGTGACGGCAATGACATCCCGGTCGCGCAGGGAAAAGCCTTCTTCCCGTGCTGCGGCCAATACGCTGTCTGCCACAATCTCTGCAAGATTATCTCCTTCCCGGATAATCGGGCACCGGATTCCCCGGGACACGGTGCCTGTTTTTCTTTCATGCGTTTCCATATTGTACAAATATAAGAATGGTTTTACTTTTAGCAAAATTCAAAAGGGCTGCGTATCTTTGCTGACGTGAAATTCAGACTCCAATCCGCATACCAGCCCGCCGGAGACCAGCCGGATGCCATTGCCCAACTGACGGAAGCCTTGTCCAAAGGCGTCGGTGACATCACCCTGCTGGGCGTGACCGGCTCGGGGAAGACGTTCACGATGGCAAACGTCATCGAGCGGCTGCAGCGGCCGGCCCTGGTCCTGAGCCACAACAAGACCCTTGCCGCCCAGCTGTACGGAGAATTCAAAGCTTTCTTCCCGGACAACGCGGTCGAGTATTTCGTCTCCTACTACGATTACTACCAGCCGGAAGCCTACCTGCCGGTGACGGACACCTATATCGAAAAAGACCTGAGCATCAACGACCAAATCGAGCGGCTGCGTCTCGGAGCGGCCAGCGCCCTGCTCAGCGGCCGGCGGGACGTCATCGTCGTCTCCAGCGTCAGCTGCCTGTACGGAATCGGCAATCCGGAAGATTTCCATGCGCAGACCGTGCCGGTGCGCCGGGGCGAAAAGCGCAGCCTGACCGGCCTGCTGTACAAACTGGTGGACGCGCTGTACAACCGCACGGAGGTGGAGTTCAAGCGCGGGACGTTCCGGGTGCGGGGAGACACGGTGGATGTCTTTCTCGGCGGTTCGGACGACGCCGTGCGCATCGAATTCTTCGGCGACGAAGTGGACGCCCTCTTCCTGATTGACCCGGTGACAGGCGCGACACGGGAAGAAATAGACGAAATCAACATCTACCCCGCCGGCAATTTCGTCACGACGAAAGAACGCAGCGCCGCGGCGGTCTCCCACATCCAGGACGACCTGCTGCTGCAAATCCGGCATTTTGAGAACGAAGGCCGGAACCTGGAAGCGGAACGGCTGAAACAGCGCGTGGAATACGACCTGGAAATGATTAAGGAAATGGGGTACTGCCCCGGCATCGAGAATTACAGCCGCTATTTCGACGGTCGGAAACCGGGCGAGCGTCCTTTCTGCCTCCTCGACTATTTCCCGAAAGATTTCATCACGTTCATTGATGAAAGCCATGTGACCCTGCCGCAGGTACATGCCATGTACGGCGGCGACCGCAGCCGGAAATCCGTGCTGATTGAATATGGCTTCCGCCTGCCTGCCGCATCGGACAACCGTCCGCTGACATTCGGGGAATTCGAGAAACTGACCCCGCAGAAAGTCTATGTGAGCGCCACGCCCGCGGACTACGAACTGGAAAAGTCCGGCGGACTGGTCGTGGAACAGGTGGTACGCCCCACCGGCCTGCTGGACCCGCCGGTCGAGGTACGCCCGACCAGGCACCAGGTGGACGACCTCGTCGAGGAAATCCGGGTGCGGGCGGAACGCGAAGAACGGGTGCTGGTCACGACCCTGACCAAGCGGATGGCCGAGGAACTGGACGATTACCTGCGCCGCATCGGCATCCGGGTCCGCTACATCCATTCCGACGTCGATACCACCGAGCGGGTGGAAATCATCGAAGACTTCAAGAACGGCCTGTTCGACGTCCTCGTGGGGGTGAACCTGCTGCGGGAAGGGCTCGACATCCCCACGGTCTCACTGGTGGCCATCCTCGATGCGGACAAGGAAGGGTTCCTGCGGACCGCCCGCGCCCTCACGCAGACGGCGGGACGTGCCGCCCGCAACGTGAACGGCCTTGTCATCATGTATGCCGACACCATCACGAAAGCGATGGAAGAAACCATACGGGAAACCGGGCGGAGACGGACCCGGCAAATGGCATACAACAAATTGCACGGCATCACCCCCCGGCAGGTCGCCGTCCGGCAGAACATCCTCGCCGCCGGACTCCAGAACGGCACGACCGGACGGGTCAGCGCCCCGAATTCCTACGATGACCCGCGTTACGTCCCCAACCCGTCCGAACTGGGCAGCGGCCACATCACCGTCGGATTCGGGCACGATGCCCGGCGGGAAGCCGGCGCCGCCTATGTGGACGGTTACGTGACGGCAGACCTCGCCGCGGTGCTGCAGGACCCCGTCATCCGCGCCATGTCCCGCGAGCAGGTGGAAAAGATGGTGGAGGACGACCGGAAACGGATGAAAAAAGCCGCCGCCGAACTCGACTTCCCCACCGCCGCCCATTACCGGGACGAAATGTGGGCCCTGCAGGAATACCTGAAAGTCTGGAAAGGCTGAAAACCGCTTTGCGTACCGGAAATATTTTCCGTATCTTGTGAAAAATTGAAGCTGCCCATGTCCCCACTCATCCAACAAGCCCGGGAAATCGCGCAGCAGGCCCTTGCCGGGGAGATGCTGTACGACGGCAGCCCGTTCATCGGGCACGCAGACGCCGTCGCAGGCATCGTCACGCAGGAAATCGGCCTGCCGGAGGGTTGTGCCGCCGCCGTGTACCTGCACGAAGCCACCCGCGCACATCCCGGTATCGACATCCAGGCCTTCCCGCAGGACATCCGGACGATGGTCGAAGGACTGAACAAAATCGCCACCATCAAGCCGAAAGATACCCGGCTGGAAGCCGAAAGATACAAGCGGCTGATTGTCCAATACTCCACCGACCCCCGCGTGGTCGTCATCAAAATCGCCGACCGGCTCGAAGTGATGCGCCGCCTCCAGTTCTTTCCGAAATCGTCCCGCGAGCAGAAGATGCTGGAGACCTTGATGCTGTATATGCCGCTCGCCCACCAGCTCGGCCTGTACACCATCAACCAGGAACTCGGGGACATCTGGTTCCGCTATGCCGAGCCGGAGCAATACCGATCCATCACCAACAAGCTCAGGGCCACGCAGAAAGACCGGGAGAGACTGATGCAGGAATTCATCGAACCGCTGAAAAAGTAACTCTCCGACGAAGGCATACGCTACAAACTGAAAATCCGCACGAAGGCCGCCTATTCCATTTACCGGAAAATGCAGGCCCAGAAAGTGCCTTTCGAGGGGGTATATGACGTCTTCGCCATCCGTTTCATCATTGACTGCCCGCCGGAGCCGAAGCTGGAAAAAGACCTTTGCTGGAAGGTATATTCCTATGTGACGGAAGAATACGAAGCGGATACCGCCCGCCTGCGGGACTGGCTCACCAAGCCGCGTCCCAGCGGGTACGAATCCCTGCACATCACCGTCAAGAACCGGCAGGGCGCCTATATCGAGGTGCAAATCCGGACCACGCGTATGGATGACGAAGCGGAAAACGGCCATGCTTCCCACTGGGCATACAAAGGTCTCCATTCCGAAGAGAACACCCGTACATGGCTCCAAAGCGTCCGGGAAGCCCTCGAACACCCATACGAGGCCGACGAGGAGCACCTGCCCAAGCCGCCGGCAGGCGAAATCTTCGTCTTTACGCCGACGGGCGAGCTCCGCATCCTTTCTGCGGGCGCTTCCCTGTTGGACTTCGCGTTCCACATCCACAGCGGGCTGGGCTGCCGCTGCACGGGCGGGCGCATCAACGGCAAGGCCGTCCCCATCAAGGAGAAACTCAAGACCGGGGATGTCGTCGAGATTATGACGGGCAAGAACCAGCGTCCCGCACAAGGATGGCTGGACTGGGTCGTCACGTCCAAGGCCCGGACCAAAATCAAGCAGGAACTGGATGCCGACGAGCGAAAACGTGCGGCACAGGGGCGTGAAATCCTG
>JAGAFI010000141.1 GCA_017612675.1 Bacteroidales bacterium | reverse complement strand
GGTAAGTTCTACACATTCCCTTACTTCCTCGCTTTTCTCCTGAAACGCTTCTTGAAAGAAGCCGGACATCCTGTGCAATAAGAACAATAGCACTTCTGTTGTGCAAATGTTGTGCAATTCCAACTAAAAACCCCATCTGACGTGTGTCAGACGGGGTTTTGAAGTGACTCCTACAGGACTCAAACCTGTAACCTTCTGATCCGTAGTCAGATGCTCTATTCAATTGAGCTAAGGAGCCGTTTGCAGGTCCCGCGGAGCGGGAAGCCGTGCTATTCTTCTTCTTTCGCTGCGAACTTCTTCTCCTTGATGCGGGCCTTCTTACCGGCCAGGTCGCGGAGATAGAAGATGCGGGCGCGGCGGACCTTACCGACTTTATTCACCTCGATGCTCTCGATGAACGGAGACTCGTAAGGGAAAATCCTCTCGACGCCAATGCCGCCGGAGACCTTACGGATGGTGAAAGTACGAGTGTGAGGAGTGGCACCGCTAATCTGGATGACGGTACCTCTGAACTTCTGGAGCCGGTCCTTGTCGCCTTCCTTAATCCGGTAGGTGACGGTAATCGTGTCGCCGGCTTTGAATGCGGGATAGTCCGCTGTTTTGTTCTGGGAGAAAGAATCCTCCACCAACTTAATCAAATCCATCATTATCTCAATTATATCCGCGCAGCATCATCGAACCGTTCAAAGAGAGGCTGCGTTTCTTTGGGGCTGCAAATATAGTGACTTTTTATCAATCAGCAAATTTTTTGGTGAAATCTTTTCGCTTTTTTCACATTCTCCTTCGGGAAGCGCTATCCTTTGATTTCGAAATACTTTTTTCGAATCCAGTATTCGAAGAGAGCGTCGAGAAATTCCGGGGCATCTGACTCGTTGAACGTCAGGATTTCCTTTTTATACAAGGCGTCCTTGAGCCGCCGCACGTTTGCCGAGGAATTGAGTTTGTAATGCTGGATGACATCGGCGCTGCTGAAGCGGGTGTGCCCGTCCACGACCGCCCGCAGGAAACACACCTGGAAGGTGGTCAGGTCATTCATCATCGACAGGAAGCGGGGTTCGTGGATGGACAGCAGCGTTTCCAGGGCATCCACCAGGACGGGCTCCATGATGTAGCCCCGGGTCATGGTGTCGCAGATGGCGGCAAAATGGTTGATGTACCAGATATTGCCCTTGAACAGGCGGCAGACGCCCACCATCAGGTCCCGGTCGATGACCTTGCCGCTGGTCAGGAATCCCTTGATGACATGGTCGATGATGTCTTTCGCGTCAATGGCCTGGAGTTTGACCCGTTCCACTTCCCGGTAGAAAAAGCGTTTGTGCTCGAAAATCTCTTTCATGGCATTGACCTGCGAGCCGCACAGGATGTAGCAGGCGGCGGCCCGGTCTTCGACGCTGCGCTCCCGGAATACCTGTTCGAGGATGCGGCAGACCCGTTCCCCGTCTTCGGTCAGCATGACGTTCTGGAACTCATTGACAAATACGTACATGGGAATGGAGCGGTCCCGGGCGGCGCGGTAGGGGAGCGTCAGGATGGCGCGGATGTCCGCATCGTCGATGTCCCAGTTCAGCGACAGAATCTGGTCTTTCGCATAGAAAAGGGCCGGGTCGAACACGAAATGCGTGCCGCCGAGGTAGCGTGCCGTCAGGTCGGTAAACTCCTCCGGCGTGTTCCCGCACGCGCGCATGACGGAAGAGCCGAGGCGCATGCACAGGTCTGCCACCGTCCGGGTGTTCATCAGGGAAACTACGGCGGTGGAGAAGCGTTTGGAGGTAATGCGCATGTTGAACAGCGCTTGCTGCACGAGTGACATCTTGCCCGTTTTCGGGGGCTCGTACAAAGCGATGTTCTCTCCCTGGGACAAGAGGTTCGCCAGGATGCTCACTTCGTTTTTGCGCCCGATGAAATGCTTGCCCGTGACGTATTTGTTGTAGATGAATTCCATGCGGATAACAAATTTGTTCCTTTCGCAAAATTAGGATTATTCTTGTTTATTCCAAATTTTTTATATCTTTGCAGCCTCAAAGATAAAAGGGGGTGATACAGGAATGATTATCGTACCGGTTAAAGAAGGTGAAAATATCGAGCGCGCGCTCAAAAAGTTCAAGCGGAAGTTCGAGAAGACGGGAGCCGTCCGTGAACTCCGTGCCCGCAAGAATTTCGAAAAACCTTCCGTGATTCGCCGTGCGGCCAGGATGAAAGCCATCTATGTGCAGCGCCTCCGCCTGGAAGACGAGCAATAATTGCACAGGATTTATATGAGAGGGGGCTGACTAAAAGTGCTTTTAGTCAGCCCCCTCGGGCTTCTCAACCCCCGGCAGGGGTATTTCGGCCTCCGGTCGGTCGCCTGACGGCGGCTTTTTACGTTTCTTCGGACCTGTGGTGTACGAATGGGTCACCTTCTTTTCTTGTTTCAATGAAGATATCATGATGAAAAAAAGCATGGCGTTGATTGCCGCGCTCCTGTGTGCCGCTTTTGCGGCATCGGCGCAGCTGGCGGTATCGGACCTGAAAGTGAACGGTCTCTGTGAGCCGATGGGCGTGGAAGGCCCCCCCGTGTTCAGCTGGATTGTGACCTCGGACCGTTCCGATACGGATCAGGCTGCGTATCGGCTGAGCGTTACCGGCGGCGGTCGGACCTTCTGTTCCGCCTGGGTGGATTCCGGCGTCTCTACGGGGGTGACGGCGGATTTTCCGCTGCAGCCCGATACCCGTTACGACTGGACGCTGCGTGTACGTGACAACCATGGCCGCCAGTCCCGTCCGCGGACGGGAACATTCCATACCGGCGTCTGCGGGCGCTGGCAGGCGGTATGGATAGGTGTGCCGGGCGACATCCGCACCCGTCCGACGCCCGTGTATTTCCAGTGCGCGCCGGTGCTTCGGAAGCCCGTCCGTTCCGCCACGGCGTATGTGACCGCCCATGGCATGTATGAAGCGAGCGTGAACGGCAAGCGGGTGGGGGATGGCTACCTGACGCCCGGATGGACATCGTATGACAGGCGTTTGCAATACCAAAGTTACGATGTGACGAACCTGCTGGTGCGGGGCGAAAACTGCATCCGGGTCGTGGTGGCGCCGGGGTGGTGGGCCTCCGGGATGAACTGGGGAGAGCCGGAAAAGCGTTTCCGTTATGGCGGCGACCTGTCCCTGTTGATGGAAATCCGCGTGCGGTATGCGGACGGCACGGCGGAAACGCTTGCGACCGGCCCTTCTTGGCAGATGTCCCGCAGCGGCCCTGTCTGCGATGCCTCCATTTATGACGGGCAGACCATTGACGCGTGCCGCGAATATGCGTGGGAGCCTGCGTCCGTGCAGGAAATCCCCTTGTCGCATATCGTCCCGTCCGTGGCGGAACCGGTGCGGGTGCGTGCTGTCCTGAAGCCCGTCCGGGTGCTGACGACGCCCCGGGGGGAACAGGTGCTCGATTTCGGGCAGAACCTCGTCGGCTGGGAACGGGTACGCCTGCGCGGGAATCGGGGGAACCGCGTTGTCATTTCCCATGCGGAAATCCTTGACGGTGCGGGGAATTTCTATACGGAAAACCTGCGGACGGCCAAGGCGCAGAGCGTGTATTACCTCAGCGGGGAAGAAAATGTGTTCGAACCGACCCTGACTTTTTACGGCTTCCGCTATATCCGGGTGGAGGGCCTGGACGGGCCGCTGAATCCGGACGATTTCGAGGCGGTCGCGGTGGATTCTGGTTTTGAGCAGACCGGGCATTTCAACTGCTCGAACCAGACCATCAACCAGTTGCAGTCCAATATTTACTGGAGTTTCCGGGGCAATTTTGTGGATATCCCCACCGACTGCCCGCAACGCGACGAGCGGTTGGGCTGGACCGGCGACGCACAGGTCTTTTTCCGCACCGCCGCATTCAACGGTGACGTGAAGAATTTCTTCCGCAAATGGCTGGCGACCCTTGCGGACGACCAGCGGGAGAGCGGGGCTGTCCCGCGTTCCATTCCCGATACGTTCCGCCAGACGGAATATGCGGCCAACGCCGCGGGATGGGCGGACTGTGCGACCCTCATTCCGTGGCGGCATTACGAGGCGTATGGGGATCTGTCCATCCTCGCCGCGCAGTACGGCTCGATGAAGGCCTGGGCCGATTACCAGTTGTCGCACAGCCAAGACCACCTGCTGAATACGTTCTACCAGCCTTTCGGCGACTGGCTCTTCCTCCATTATGCCAACGACCCCCGGGGCGAGTCCGCCGTCACGTCGCGCGACCTGATTGCCCAGTGTTTCATGGCCGCATCCCTGGATGCCGTTGCCCGGTCGGCTGCTTTGCTGGGGAAGGAGGCGGATGCCGCGTTCTACGGCCATGAGGCGAAACTGGCCCGGGAAGCCTTCTGCCGGGAATATGTGACGCCCGCCGGATTGGTAAGTTCCGACACCCAGACCGCTTATGTGCTGGCCCTGTATTTCGACATGTTGCCTGAAAGCCTGCGCACGCAGGCGGCAGCGCGTCTGGTGGCGAACATCGCCCGCTATTCAGACCACATCTCGACCGGGTTTCTCGGCACGCCGCACATCTGCGAAGTGCTTTCCCGGTACGGCCATTCCGACGTGGCCTACAAACTGCTGCTGCAGAAAACCTGTCCCAGCTGGATTTATCCCATTTCCAAGGGGGCGACGACCATTTGGGAGCGCTGGAACAGCATCCGCTCCGACGGCACCATCCTCGGGGGGATGAATTCGTTCAACCACTATTCGCTGGGCGCTGTCGGCGACTGGCTGTATCGCTGGGCAGCCGGGCTCCGGGAAACGTCCCCCGGTTACCGGACCTTTGTCGTGGACCCGCATCCGGGCGGGGATTTTACGTTCATGGAAATCTCCCTGCGCTCACCCTATGGCGACATCGCCGTCCGCTGGGAAGCGGAGGACAACCGCATGGTGTCCCTTTCCGTCACCGTACCTGTGGGGACGCGGGCGGAAATCCATTGTCCGGACGGCATCGTCCGTACCGTCGGCTCCGGGAAATATGTTTTCTGAAATATGTTTTCTGAGAAAAAATTTGTGGCATCGGATATTTTGACTATCTTTGCCGTCCATTTATGACCGACGAGCTCGATAAGGGCTGCCCGATGCGGCAGACGCTTGCGGTTCAAACTTTTAAAGAAGTTTTTTGATGTACGCAATTGTGGACATTGCAGGCCAGCAATTCAAAGTGGAAGCTGGGAATGAAATCTTTGTGCAGCGTTTACCCGAGGCCAAAGGTGCTGATGTGGAGTTTGCCAAGGTGCTGCTCGTGGCGAATGAGCAGGACGTGAAAGTGGGGACTCCCTACGTGGACGGGGCGGTCGTGAAGGCCACCGTAATCGATGACGATGTGAAAGCCGACAAGGTGCTTGTTTTCAAGAAAATCCGTCGCAAGGGCTTCCAGAAGCTCAACGGTCATCGCCAGAAACTTACCAAGATTAAAATCAACGAAATCGCTTAAGAGTTATGGCACACAAAAAAGGTCAATCCAGTTCGAAGAACGGTCGTGAATCCCAGAGCAAGCGCTTGGGTATCAAGAAGTTCGGTGGTGAGGTCGTAAAGGCCGGTAACATCCTCGTCCGTCAGCGTGGTACGGTACATAACCCGGATCGCAATGTGGGCATTGGCAAGGATCATACCCTGTATGCCCTGGTGGACGGTACCGTCAAATT
>JAGAFI010000140.1 GCA_017612675.1 Bacteroidales bacterium | reverse complement strand
TGGCATCAAACTGGGGATTCCGGGGCTCATCCGTGCCTATAAGACGTCTTCCGCCGAAGCCCTGGCCGCTGCGCCGCACATCTGCAAGGTCGCTGCTTCCCGCTACCGGCTCTCGTTTCCCTATGACCGCCTGCCCGCCGTCATGCGCCTGGTCAAGGAGATGGGGCTGGAACAGGCATCGCAGGATTTCGGAACGGCCTGTTCGCTGGAACTGCGCGTGCGCCTGTCGCTGGAAGAAGATTTTTTGGATAGAATAAAAAAAATAGATATCTTTATATTAAAATTATAACCTGTTTCGCAAGATGAACGAAGTACACGTTTTCAATGCCGGTCCCTGCTTCCTGCCCCAGGAAGCCATCGACAGCGCCATCGAGGCCCTGAAAGATTTCAAAGGGACGGGCGTATCCCTGATTTCTGTTTCCCACCGTTCCAAGGAATGGGAGGCTACCATGGAAGAATGCCGCGCCCTGTGGAAGGAACTGTTGCATATACCCGACGATTATGAGGTGGTGCTGCTCGGCGGCGGCGCCAGTTTGCAGTTCCTCTGCGTGCCGATGAATTTCCTCGAGCGGAAAGCGGCCTATCTGGATACCGGCGTATGGGCGCACAAGGCGCTCAAGGAAGCCCAGGGGCTGGGAGAAGCGGTGGTGGTTGCCTGTTCCAAAGACCGGAACTACAGCTATATCCCCAAGGATTTTGAGATTCCTGCGGATGCGGATTATTTCCACGTCACGACCAACAATACCATTTACGGCACGGAACTCAAGCAAGACCTCGACAGCCCGGTTCCCCTCATTGCCGATATGTCTTCGGATATCCTCAGCCGTCCCGTGGACGTGTCCAAATATGCCGTGATTTACGGCGGCGCCCAGAAGAACGCGGGCCCTGCCGGCGTCGCGTTCGCCATCGTCCGCAAGGATGCCCTCGGCAAGGTCAGCCGGTATATCCCGACGATGCTGGATTATCGCACGCATATCGACAAGGGCTCGATGTTCAACACCCCGCCGGTTTTCCCGATTTATGTGATGACCGAGACACTCCGCTGGCTCAAGGGCATCGGCGGCGTGCCGGAAATCCACCGCCGCAACCTGAAAAAAGCAGACACCCTGTACGCGGAAATCGACCGCAACCCGCTATTCGTCGGCACCGCGGAGAAAGCAGACCGTTCCATCATGAATGTCTGCTTCGTCATGGCGCCCGGTTACGAGTCCCTGCAGGATGAATTCATGGCTTTCGCCAAGTCAAAAGGCATGGTCGGCATCAAGGGCCACCGTTCCGTCGGCGGCTTCCGCGCATCCCTGTACAACGCCTGCCGCCAGGAAGACGTGGACGCGCTGGTCGCCTGTATGCAGGAATTTGCAAAAATGCACGCATAAGTATATGAAAGTTTTATTGGCAACCCAAAAGCCCTTTGCCGCCGCTGCGGTGAAAGGCATCCGGGACATCCTCGAGGCCGCGGGCCACGAGATGTCCGTTTTTGAGAAATACGAACAGGCCTCCGAACTCGAGGCCGCCGTCGCGGATGCGGAAGCGCTGATTATCCGCTCCGACAAGGTGACTGCCGCCGTGCTGGACGCTGCCCCGAAGCTGAAAATCGTCGTGCGTGCCGGCGCGGGCTATGACAACGTCGATCTGGCCGCCGCCACCGCCCATGGGGTGGTCGTGATGAATACCCCCGGACAGAACGCCAACGCTGTCGCGGAACTTGCTGTCGCGATGATGATTTTCATGGCGCGTACCCAGTTTACCCCGGCTACCGGATCGGAAATCCAGGGCAAGACCCTCGGCATCCAGGCTTTCGGAAATGTCGGCCGGCTGGTGGGGGCCAAGGCGAAGGCCCTCGGCATGAACGTGAAGGCCATCGACCCGTTCCTGTCCGCCGACCAGATTGCAGCGGGCGGTGCGGAGCCGGAGACGTCCCTCGAATCGCTGTATGCCTCTTCCGACTATGTCAGCATCCACATCCCGGCTACGCCAGAGACCATCGGCAGCATCGGGTATGAACTGATTTCCAAGATGCCGAAAGGCGCCACCCTCGTGAACACCGCCCGCAAGGAGGTGGTGGATGAAGCGGGGCTGGAAAAGGTGCTGGAGGCGCGTCCTGACCTGAAATACGTGACGGACGTGGCGCCCGACAACTATGCGGCGCTGCGTGAAAAGTTCGGTATGCGCGTGTTTGCGACGCCCAAGAAGATGGGGGCGCAGACCGCGGAAGCCAATATCAATGCCGGCCTGGCGGCAGCCCGCCAGATCGTCAGTTTCTTTGAGACGGGCTGCGTGAAATTCCAGGTGAACAAATAACATTGTCTGCTGCATGGTACGGGTAAAACCTTTTGCGGCCATCCGGCCTCCCCGGGACATCGTCACCGAAGTGGCGGCGCCGCCTTATGACGTGCTCAATTCCGCCGAAGCCAAGGCGATGGCGGGCGAGAAATCGCTGCTGCACATCACCAAGCCGGAGATAGATTTCGACCCCATCCTCGACGATCACGACGAGCGCGTGTATGCACGTGCCGTGGTGAATTTCGCTGCGTGGAAGGATGCGGGCTGGCTGGTGCAGGATGCGAGGACCTGTTATTATGTCTATGCCCAGACGATGGACGGTCGGACCCAGTACGGACTGGTCCTTTGTGCCCATACGGATGACTATGCCGCCGGCATCATCAAGAAGCACGAACTGACCCGCAAGGACAAGGAAGACGACCGGATGATACATGTCCGGATCCAGAACGCGAACATCGAACCGGTGTTTTTCGCCTACCGCGACAACGCCTTGCTTGACGGCATCGTCTCGGGTGTCGTGCAAGGGGAGCCGGTATATGACTTCACCGACGAGAACGGCTTCGGCCATGCTTTCTGGGTCATCGATGACGATGCGCTCGTCGCCCGCATCACGGAAATTTTCACCACGCAGGTGGAGGCGTTCTATGTGGCGGACGGCCATCACCGGACCGCCGCCGCTGCCCGGGTGGGGGCCGAAAAGCGCGCGCAGAACCCGCAGCATACCGGTACGGAGGAATACAACTATTTCATGGCGGTCTGTTTTCCGCAGAGCCAGTTGCGCATCATCGACTACAACCGGGTGGTGCGCGACCTTGCCGGCCTGGACGCCCCGGCGTTCCTGCGGGCGCTGGAAGCGGATTTCGACCTTCGTTGCATGGGCTCGCAGGTCTGGAAGCCCGCCGCCCTGCACAATTTCGCCATGTACCTGGACGGACAGTGGTATTCGCTGACGGCAAAGCCGGGGCGTTATGATGATGCGGACCCCATCGGGGTGCTCGACGTGACCATCCTGTCTCGTTTGGTCCTGGACAGAATTTTGGGCATCAAAGATTTGCGTACTGATAAGCGTATCGATTTCGTCGGGGGCATCCGGGGCCTTGGGGAGTTGTCCCGCCGGGTGGATTCCGGAGAGATGCGCGTGGCCTTCGCCCTGTATCCGGTTTCGATGCAGCAACTGACGGACATTGCGGACAGCGGGCAGATCATGCCGCCCAAGACGACATGGTTCGAGCCGAAACTGCGGTCCGGACTGGCCATTCATAGTTTGGACTGACGGATGGATTCCCCCGGGGCACGGATACACGAAACCCTCAAGGAGTTTTTCGGTTATGATGCGTTCAAAGGCGACCAGGAGCGCATCATCCGGCATTTGCTTGCAGGAGGGGATGCATTCGTCCTGATGCCTACCGGCGGGGGAAAATCCCTCTGCTACCAGTTGCCCGCCCTGTTGATGGAGGGAACGGCCATCGTCATCTCGCCGCTGATTGCGCTGATGAAGAACCAGGTGGACTTGCTGCGCGGCTTCGAGACGGGCAAGGACTCCGTCGCCCATTTCCTCAATTCCTCGCTGGGCAAGCTCCAGGTGGATGAAGTGCGCCGGGACTTGCTGGCCGGCAAGACCAAAATCCTCTATGAGGCTCCGGAATCCCTCACCAAGGAAGAAAACGTCTCGCTGCTGCGGGAGGTGAAGATTTCTTTCTATGCCGTGGACGAGGCCCATTGCATTTCGGAATGGGGACATGATTTCCGCCCGGAATACCGCCGTATCCGGACGCTGGTCGAGGACATCGGCCGTGCACCCATCATCGCCCTGACCGCCACGGCCACCCCGAAGGTCCAGAGCGACATCCTCAAGAGCCTGGGCATCCCGCGGGCCGCCGTGTTCCGTTCCTCGTTCAACCGCCCCAACCTGTATTATGAAATCCGGGACAAGGTGGATACGGAAAAGGACATCATCAAGTTCATCCGAGCCAACGAAGGCAAGTCCGGCATCATTTATTGCCTGAGCCGCAAGAAAGTGGAGGAAATGGCGGAGTTGCTGTGCATCAACGGCATCAAGGCGCTCCCGTACCAC
>JAGAFI010000139.1 GCA_017612675.1 Bacteroidales bacterium | reverse complement strand
TCATGTCGATGAAACTCTCCAGCGCGACTTCGAAGATGGACATCTGATGCTCCTTGGGTGTTTTGCCTATCATTTTGCTGCAATTATTTGCAGGTTTCTGACTACAAGATAAGCATTTTTCTGCAAATAAAACAAGCACTTTCGCAAACTAATTTGTTGATTATAAATTAGTTTTGACTAAATCGGGGCCAACAAATTAGTTTCTAACTGATTCTCCACATTGCTATCAGAAAACTTAATCGTCCTCACCTTCAGGACCTGGAATCAGCAGAATATCTTTTGATACCTTGATACCATAAGCAACGTCTCTGAATCGTCCTGGCTGTGGAACCAGGATGCCAGAGGAAACGAGCTCTTTGACATCTCTCGCAGCCGTATCGCCGGATACAGATGCCAACTTCGCCCAATTCTTCACTTTCAGTTTTCCAACATAACCGTCAAGATAGGTGTTCAAAACCTGTTTCTGGCGGTCAGTGATGATATCCTGTGAATGATTCTGCCAGAAGATGGCTTTATTCAATATGGAAGAAAGCATCTCTTCCGCACTTTCGATGGAGCGCAGCATGCAATCTAGATACCAGTCAATCCAAACCGTAATATCTACACTCGCTTTCTGGCAGCGCTCGAGGATGTTGTTGTATTTCCGCTTTTCCTTGTTGATCTGACGCGATATGCTGAAATAGCGAAGCGACGAGTTGTCAGCCTGGCTAAGTGCCATATCTGCTATTGCCCGGCTGATTCGGCCATTCCCATCATCGAAAGGGTGAATACTCACGAACCAGAAATGAGCAACGGCAGACTTGACATAATCCTTGGGCGTCGAATCGGCATTAAACCAGTCTAGGAATCTCTTCATTTCAGAGGGGACGACGTCGGCCTCAGGCGCATGATAGTGGATCTTTTCACGTCCAAGAGGGCCTGACTCCACATTCATGGGATCAATACGGTACATTCCAACGTTGATTTTTTCCATTCCACTTCTACCTGTCGGGAACAAGCAGCTATGCCAGCCGAATAATCTATCATCAGTCAACGGTTTAGCGTAGTTTCCTACGGCATCGAGCATCATTTCAACTATACCTTCCACGTAGTGGGAAGGTTCAGTCTCATTTGTAATTCGGACACCCATTCTCCTTGCGACAGAAGATCGCACTTGATCAGAATTAAGAATTACATTCTCTATCTCAGAAGATGCAACAATGTCGTGTGTCAAGGCCTCAACGGTCGCCTGCTTTTGGACGTCAAAACCAATAGCAGACAGCCTCCCTTCAAGAAAGCCGGCAGCCTTATTTACCTTTACGAGTTTGAGGCCGATGCGTGTCTGGTCCCAGGTGAAATTCGGCCAATCCTCTGTCTGATGTATATACATATCTCGCACATTTTTCTGCAAATATAATCATTTGCGGAAAATAAACCGCAAATTTTGCGGATTATTAACCGCATCAAGAGCAAAGAACCAGGAAAGAATGTCCCGGGAACGAGCCAAGTATCACCGAGAAACCCGAAAAAACACTAAATTTGTAGCGTTGGAATGTGTTTTTGAGCGACACGGTATTTTGCGAATTTTAGAGTCGCAACGTACCACATTTGTTCCACAAACTATTGATTAATAAATAGTTCTAAACCCGGCATCGGTTTATAGATAGTCAAGCCTGCCAAAGCCCCTCTACGCGACCACCGCGAGAGTTGGGCATAAGCGGGCACTTTTATTCTCGTTTTCAAATAACACATTCTCGAGGCCTTCGACCAGCGTCTTCAGCCAGGAGACAAAAGAAGACAAGGCATTTTTGTTCATCCAATGCCTCATGTTGTATGCAGCTGCGGCCATCAGCGTATTGATGGCATCCCCAAGGGTCCCCTTGAGGTAGTTCCGTATCATCCGATGATCTGATTTCAGGTGCCCGATGACCGGTTCAATCCCGGCTCGCTGCTGGAACTTCTTCCGGGCCATGTTCAGCACCTTGGCTATGATCTTCCGGTACAGCTTCGCGTCCGTCGGAAACGTGATGTTCTTCTCCTGTACCGTGCTGTATAATACTCTCCAGTGCGACTTCGAAGATGGACATCTGATGCTCCTTGGGTGTTTTGCCTATCATTTTGCTTCAATTATTTGCAGGTTTTCTACTACAAGAGAACACTTTTCTGCAAATAAATCAAGCATTATTTCGAATAATTTCGCTGATTATCAATTAATTTTAACTAAAGCAGGGCCTGCTATTTAAATTTCCCGATTCCTGAAAGGGGTCGTCAGCGGAGCTGACGGGGGTTAAGAAGCCCGCAGGGGCGGACCAAAAGATGCTTTTAGTCCGCCCCTGATGCTTGACAAATGCCCCTGTACACGGGGCCATGCAGGATAAGAATCAGTTTTTATAAGTGCCGTAGAATGTGGTATCCTTGAATTTCGTATAGGCATTGGTCCCGTCCCAACTGCCAGAGAGCCAACTGTTGAAAATCGTGCGGAAACAGTAACTATACATATAAAAGATGCGGTTGGCGCAGGCACGGCATGCTGTCCAGGACGTTCCGTCATAGGTTCCCGCAGTGACCGACACATAATTCGGATGATTGCTGTTTCCGTCCACATATGCGTATTTCCAGGAATAATACGTACAGTACCGCAGCATGTTGATACCCATACTGTTCTGCATGAATGCCGTAGCTTCAGTCGCAGGCGCGGCAGACGCAAAACCCTTGACAACCGCCGTTGTCGGAGTCGACAAGGTGCCAGGCCTCCTCTGAAACGACGAATTCCACGGAGAATAGAACATGGACGCCATCGTACCGCTGCCATTGCCCAGCGTCCAGGTGTCGTTGGTCGTAAACAGGCTTTTGAATATCCAGCCGCAGGCGCCCTTCAGGGTACCGTTCATCAGGGTGTCATTCGCATTGCCGACAGCCCGGTTATACCCGACCGCAACACGAAGTGCATTCCCCGTTTTCGGCATGCTGGAAATGGCGGTGCCGGTAGTACCGATATTCTGACGGGTCGTATAGACGCGCCCCATATTGCCGCAGAATGCCGCGATGGAATTGCCTTTGGCCGCCCCGTTGGAGCCCAGGCCATACAAATCCACGCTGAATGTCCGGTCCTTCATATTCGTCCACGTATTGGACGTGATTTTGTTGTCCAGAATCGCCTTGTACATCCGCGCCATGACAAGCAGCATCCGCATCGGACACATCAGGCCGCTCATGCCGGCATACCCGGAAGTATCCACATTCGAAACCACGAAATAATTGGTGATGGCGCCGTATGCATCCGCTGCACGATACAGCCAGAACTGCAAGATTAGCAACACTTCCCCGGCGCTGATGGTGGAGGTCGTCGTTACGGGCGTATTGCCGGAGGTCGTCGAGCCGGTGAAAACACCGCCGTCCGACGTGTTTTCATACCAGGGATACGAGTTGAACTTGGTCATGGACAGATTCCCTTTCGCCAACTTGACGGTGGTATTGGGAATGGCCGTCTTGTGGATGGTGTTTTTGTTGGCAAACGTAATCTTCTTTGACCATGCGCTCGTCCCGGTCGCCCATTTGTTGGTTACGTCAGACGTCTCGCTCGTCATCATGTCCAGCAAGCCTTTTGCCGCGATCACCCATGCCTGCGCCGCATTGTAGGTCGTACCGTTCACCGTCATGGACCAGGCCGTACCCGTCCATTGATTTCCCTTGTCTTTCGTGTTCGGGACGGTGTTATAGCCGGGGCTGTTGACACAATCCGTCCCGATGGGAACATAATGCACCCCGGCCCAGGCCGTGGAGAACAATGTACTCGTACCCGCCGTGAGGGAATGCGACCCGTCCGCATCCACAAAGCCCTTGGTATTGGTCCAGGTGGTCAGGATGCCAACGAAAGATTTCGCCCAGTCCACGAGACTCGGCCGCAGGCCCAGTTTGCTGGCATCAAGGGCAAAGTTGTTGAGCTTGTTCACCTGGATGGCAGAACTCAGGGTAATCACGCCCTCCTTGAAGCTGGCGCCGTCCGTCGCGTTGAAATTGATGCGCACCGTGAGCGTCCCCCCGGAAGCGACTTCCCAGGAATTGAAGAACACGTTGAGCTCGCCGGAAGAAGGCGTCGCCCCGCCGCTGTAGGTGACCGTGATGGTCTTGGTGCCCCCGCTGGTGTAGGTGCTGGTGGCGGAACCCGTGGACGGGTCGAAGCGGCGCGTGCCCGCCAGGTTGGATGCGCTGGCCGTAATCTTCACCGAATAGACCTTGCTGGTGCCAAGCCCGGAAAGGGCAATCTTGTTCACCGCCACCTTGCGGTTGAACGTGCAGTTCCACGGCGTGGTGATCGTGCTGACGGGCGTCGCCAGCATAATCATGGACAGGGGGTCGTAGGTGCTGGTCGTGGCCGTCTGCGAGGAAGGCAGCGTCATGTTGACGCCATTGGCGTCCGCCGCCCACTGGGAGGCCGGATAGCAGGCGCCAATCTTTCCCGTCGGCACCGCGGCCGGATAAAAATAGAACGTGGCCTTCTGGTTGCCGGAAGAAAGCAGCACCTCGTCATCACTGGTCTCCCAGGTGTAGGCATTGCCTGCAGTGCCGGTGCTTCCGTAGTAGAGTTTCACTCTCTCTCCCGTGCTCCATATGATGTTGGTGCCGCTGATGGAGGTCTTGGTATCCTCTCCTTCCGCGGTCTCCATCGCCGAGGCCTGGGGATTCATGGTCAGTTTATACGTGCCGTCAGGCATCATGGGCAGGGATGGCGTCCCCGGGGTTTCCGGCTCCATCTGCTTGGTACACGCGGCAAAAAAGAAGGGAAGCAGGCACGTCGCCAGCAAGAATATACGTGTTTTCATAACCCGATTTTCACCATGTTTCGGAAAAAGAACTGCCATGACTCACTTCTTCCAGCGCGAGGGTGGAGCCGGCATAGACACCGGAATCTGCGCTCCCGCCGGCGGCGCTGGCCGTGCGGACGCTGACCATCAACAGACCGCCTGTGAGCGATACCAGGCGGAGGGTGGGGGACATATAATTTTTTTGCATATCGTAAAAGGTTTTGTTCAATCTTGTCATCGCAGCGGACTGTAGAAAACATCAGAACGGCAGGGCGTTGTACCGGCCGTTGAACGTCACGATATACTGCCAAGACTGGTGGTTGCCGAATGTGTTGCGGGAATTGGTGGCATCGCACAGATACCATTTTCCGTCCACCAGCAGTTCCGCCATCACATGCCCCTCCACAGAGCTGTACTGGCACTGGGCGTGGCGGTAGCGGGCATGGATGCCGGCGGCACGCGCCATGGCGACCACGGCATGCGACTGGTCGCAGCAGTTTCCAACGCGGGCGGTCAGCGTCCCGACAGCCCCCTTGCGGGTGTTGGCATAATAGTCATATTTGATTTTGTCCCGCGCCCACAGGAAAATGGCTTCGGCCTTTTCACGGTCGGTCTCGCAACCGGCAATGGCCTCGTCACGCGCGGCAATCACGACATCCGCTGCGATGTTGCAGTTGGCCGTGGAATGGAGGTAGTCCCCTTCCCAGACGCAGACAGCCTGAGGCAGGCGGCTGTGGGACATATAGTAATGGCATACCCGGGTGAGTATGAGAGATAGCTGGTTGATGTTCAGTCTGGTAGGATAGACCGATACCCCGTCCTCGTCATGAAACTCGGCATCAAGGGTACAATAGTTGGGAAAGATGTTCTTCTCGGCAGCATAATCCAGATTTTTCTGAATCAGGACATGGACGAGATCGTCGATGCTGATGGAATCCCGGTCATAGGTGTTGTTTCCGGCATGGGAGGGAACGGAATAGCTGGTAAACTGCAGTTCATTCTCCTGCCAGGTATCCGGTTCCGCGGCTATCTTCGGAATCAGCACACAGGCGGCGGATACATATTTGCTTTTGCCCATCTGCAGCCCTTCCACATTGATGTAGGTGGGCAAGTCTCCTGTTTCCTCGTATCGGTCATAGGCAGCGGCCAACTGCTCCAGCAGGTAACCGTTGTATGTATCGGGCGTGAATGTCGTATCCTTGGGGACATCCGGTCCCGTTTTGCTACAGGAGACGACAAGGGCAAAGCAACAAAGAACAAAAAAGAAACGTTTCATCGGTTATCAGTTTTTGTGCCCGAAAAGGATTGGGGTCGAAAAATAAAAACCGGGGCGGAAGCAACCGGGCCACCGCCCCGGTAAAAGCAAGGGTCAGTCCCCGTTCCGCAAGGGGAACAGGGACGGGCCATTAAACAAAGTCAGAGGTAAACTCCTGGCTGGCGCTGATGCCGGTCGCATCTTCCAGATTGTTGTCAAGCAAATACTTGAAGAACTTGGCATAGGTAATGAGACCACGCATGGCGGAGAAGTATCCCGTGTAACCGGCCACCTGGTTGGTGGTATAGTTGCACATGTTGGAAATCTTCTTGCTGTTCGTCATCGGGAAGTTCACATTGCGCTGGGCGAAGTTGTCCAGGATGTCGAGCTTGACCGTCGTGGTCTGCGCACCGCCAAGCAGCGGATAATCCTTGGTGCCTTCCAGCCAAGGGTAATTCCCCCAGACATAACTGTGCGTGGAAGGAATCTTCGTACCGCTCATCGTCGCCCCGGAAGCGGCAGGAATCTTGCCTGCGCCGGAAGCGGAGGTGTTGTTGCCGTCGTAGCCGCGGAGCAGCAGGTAGCAACGCATCGCCAGCTCGAAGATGTCCGCGGAAGAATAGGTGGCGTTGCCGACCGTAATCGTGGTCTCCTTCGGGATATAGTGCGCATCCGTGAACGTGCCCGAAGCGGAAGGCTGGCTGCCATTCTGCGGGTTCACCGTACCGGTCGTGCTGTTCCAGATATCAATCAGGGTGATGTACTGCTGGGCAAAGTCCTTGATCATCTTGTCGGACGGAGCCGGGTCCTGGGACACCTTCACATCCACATAGAGCTTGTTGTTGTGCTTGAAGCGGACGGTGGAAGTACGGGCGGCACCCGCGTTGGCCGGCACGCTGATGGTGATGGTCTTGGCATTGACCGCGGAACCGGAGGTCTCGCTGATGGTAATCCAGTCAGCCTCGGTCTCGGCGCTCCAGTCAGCCTCCGCCGTCAGGGTCAGGGTGGCGGAAGAAGCCTCATAACCAAAGGCGAGGGCGGTCTTGTCCAGCATAATCGGGTTCGCCGCATAGAGGTCGGACTTGAACATCACGCCGGTGATGGCCGTCTTCACATCGGAGTAAATCTCGTTGTCCACGATGTACTTGAACACGCGGGCCAGCATGAGGTTCGCACGCTCGAGGCAGATGATGCCCGTATAGCCGAGACCGGCATGGCCATCCGCACCGCAGAGGTTCGGGAAGACATTGCCATGGCCCTCGCAATAGGTCAGGTTGCGGTTTACGATGTTGGAGATGAGGTCGTACTTGACCGTCGGGTTCTTGAACGAATTGGCAGAACTCTCGTTATACGGCCACTCGCCCCAACTGCAGCCCGGAGAAACCGCCAGGTCCGCTTCGGCGAAAGGATAGCTGTTCACCACGAGGTCCTTGTAAAGCTTGCAGGCCACATAGAAAGCGTCCGCCTTGGTGTAGAGGGTCGTGCCCACGAAGAAGGAGTAATCCTGCGGGATGATGTTGCCCACCTCATAGTAACCGGCGTTGTCATACGGCATCACGCTGCCGTTGGTAGCGGCCCAGACATCCAGCTCACCGGCATAGGCCTTCGCGAAATCGAGGGTCGTGGCGGCGGCGTCAGCCGGAACACCGGAGAAGTCCACACCGAGGGAGCAGAGCTTGCTCTCGGAGAACTTGATGCCGTTTCCACCCGCCGTAACCGTACGCGTGTAGGTGCTGGTGGCACCGACCACCTTGATGGTGAGGGACTCGCCCGCGGCAAGCGTTGCATTCCAGGAAGTGAAATACACGGTCACGTTGCCGGCGGCAAGCGGGGAAGCGTATTTCACGGTGATGGCGGAAGAACCGGCATACACCTCGTTGGCCTGTCCTTTCGTGAGGTCAAAGAAACGGCTGCCCGCAATGTCCTTTCCGGCTGCCGTAATCTCGACGGCCTGGACATTCTGCGGCACGTTGTACAGGGTCAACTTGTTGAGGGCCACCGCACGGCGGAAATTGGCCGTCCATGTGGACGGGAAGGTCGCCTGGGTCGCAGACTGGGCCACCATGATGAATGCAGCGGGGTCATAGGAAGACGCCGTGGCGTTCTGGATGGCGGGCAGGGAAACCTTGTAGCTGTCGGCCTGCTTGTTGCTCACGGGCACGGCGGCGGAAGCCGGATACACGGCACCGAAGGTATAGCTCTCGGCCTCTTCCGGGGTCACCGTGAAGGTGAAGGAACGGGTGGCCTGGCCATTGTTCGCATCCTTGGTGGCGGCATCGCTGTTCACGAAATGCGCCTCTTTATCATAGTAGTAGAGTTTCAGGTACTCGTCCGTACCCCAGAGAATCGTGGGAACGCCGGCAACCTCACCGAGCGTGGTCTTCACATCATTCAGTTCATCAAGGACAGGGGTAACCGTCAGGACCGTCTTGTTGGACGGCATGTCCATCTCTTTCTTCTGGCAGGAAACGGCCGCCAATACAGAAAGGAAAGCAAGGCAAAAAACAACTTTTTTCATCTTTCAATAATTTTAATAGCTGCCGTTGTCGATGATGTCCCCATCGGAGTAGGTACCACCGCCACCATAATTGTAACTGTCTGCGAGGAGCGCATCCCCACAGCACACGGGTTCTGAGACGCACTCCGGCGCCTCATACCATTGGTTGTTAATTTTTTTCATCATACAAAAATATAGTATTGATTTCAATTCCACAAATTTGTAAAGTCAGGCAGCGTACCGATGCCGTATTTGAAGAGCGCGACACCCGTGAGATTGTCATGCAGGCCCTTGAAATCGGACGCATCCGAAAGCATCTGGGCGGCAGACAAGCCCTTCTGGTTGCCGTCATAGGTCTCCATACCGGCCCACACCTTCGCGGAAGCCGAATTGGACGCATACAGCGTGGCAATCTTCTTCGCCGTCTCCACCCCGTACGGCGTACCGTAGCGATAAATCATCGGACAGAGGATATCCAGGTACATGCCCATCTTGGAAGGGTCCTGGCCATATGTGCCCGGACTGATGGTCACGCTGTCGGCCATCAGGCAAGCGGACAGGACGATGTCGGATTTTTCCGCACGCAGGGCGACAGAAATCTGCCGGCAGAATTCCTTGATGGCGCCGGCGCCGGTCACGGAACCGACGTTGTAATCGCTGGCCCGGGTCCCGGAGCCGCCCGGGAAGCGGATATAGTCGAGGTTGATACCCTTGATACCCAGCGACAGGTAGGACTTCGCCTCGGCAATCAGTTCGTCGAATTTCGTCTGGTTGTAAGTCTTGTTGGTCTTGTCCACCGGATACTGCCAGGAACCGCCCTTGTAGAAGCACTGCATCCAGATATGCACATCGATGTTGTAGCCGGCGGCCTTGGTGACGAAATTCTTCACCGCCGTGGCACCGTGCTCGCTCACCGCTGCATAATTCAGGAAAATCTGGTCGATGCCGCGGGAAGACAACGAAGCCAGGCTGATGCTGTTCATGTTGTAGCTGTTCACCCAGATGGCCACATGCCCCTTCTTGGCGGCGGAACCGTACAGGTCGGCGTTGAACTGCGCGGAAGCACAGGCGCTCGCGATGTTGGAGGTGATGCCGTTGCCCTGCACATACTGGAAGAAACGGCAAAGTATCAGCAAGGCACGGTCGAGGCAGCACTGGCCGCTGGCACTTCCGCTCTGGCTGTCATACCCGCTCTTGGGATACGAACAGAAATTCGGGAAGTTGCCGTTGTTCCCGGCATAGGTCATCATGATATCCACCAGATTCTTGGTGAACGCGAAACTCACCTGGCTTTCGCTGAATGCCGTATCTTCCTTCCAGGGACTGGAGGCATAGGCATATCCCGCGATGACCGGCAAGTCGGAAGACATGGTCGCCGTCCCGGCATACAGGGCCTGGAAACTGCGCATGGCCAGTTCAAGGGCCCCCGCCTTGGTATAATTGTCGTCACCGATGGTGATGGTCGTGGAAGCCGGGATGTAATGCCGTCCCGCGGTGCCTTCCACCGTACCCGTGGTGTTCTGCCAAGTGCCAAGCAGGCCGGAAAGCTGGGTGGCGAGGTCGGAAATCCGGGGCTTCGTGACAACGGGCGTCACGTTGCCCGCATACAACCCGGCATCAAGGGCCATCGACGCACAATTGGATGTAATGGAAGAACTGATGCCGTTGTCGAGCAGGTATTTGTAGAAGCGAGCCATCACCAGCAGGCAGCGCTCCAGGCAGCAGGCGCCGTTGTATTCGGTTACCTTCGGAGAACCCGACGTGCTGGAACCGGCATAAGAGCAGAAATTCGCCCAGCGGTTGTTGTTGCCCGCATAGGTCATCTGGCGGGAAGCGCAGTTACGCAGGAAATTCAAATCCACCGTCGCATTCTTGAATTCTCCACCGTTGCCGGCCCCTTCGTTATACGGATCCGTGGACCAGGTATAATTGTGGGGAGAAGGCAGGGATGCGGACAAGGTGCCGCCGTCCACCAGCGCCGTCAAGCCCTGGATGGCCACGTCGAGCATCCTGGATTTGTCATAGGTCGTGCTCCCTACGGTAATGGTCGTGGAAGCAGGGATATAGTGCCCGGAGACCGTGAAATTGCCGATGGTCAGGCCGCTGGCGGTATTGGCTTCCCAGACGTCGAGCACCCCGGCAAAAGCACGGGCAAAATCGGCAAGGGAGGTCGCCGAAGGCGTGACGCCGGAGAAGGAAACCTTGAGTTTGTTCAACTTGCCCTCATAGAAATGCAGGCCGCCGGAACCCGCCGTGAGGGTCTTGGCATAGGTGCCGGAAGACGTGCGCACCGTGATGGAGAGCTGCTGTCCCTGGGAAAGGTCAAGCCCCCAGGACGTGAACCAGATGTCCGCCGTCCCGGCACCCAGGGGAGAAGCATAATTGACGCTGACGGCATCGCTGCCGCTGTAGATGGCGCCGCTCGCCCCGGTCTTGAGGTTGAAATAGCGCCCCCCGGAGAGCTGCTTGCCGGAGGCCTTGATTTCCACGGAATTGATGGTGCCGTTCACGCCGGTCAAGGTCAGTTTGTTCAGGGCAATGACCTTGCGGAACGTGGCGGTCAGGCTCGTGGGGATGAAGGCGCCGGTCTTGGGACGCGCAATCATCAGATATGCCGAAGGGTCGTATGTGCCTGAAGAAGCGGATTGCGACGCAGGCAGTACCGCCTTGTAAGACGCCGCATTGCCGTTGTCGGATGTCACCACCGCTCCCGCCGGATAGAATCCACCGAAGGTATAGGAGGAAGCGGATGCGGGCGAAATCGAAAAATCGAACGTGGCCGATGTCTTCCCTGAATAGGCGGACGCACTCGTCCCGTTGGACTTCGCAAATTTGTCGGAGCCGTCGTTGTAATACAACTGCAGATATTCCGACACGCCCCACAGGACGGTGTTTCCGGAAATATAGGTCTTCAGCCCTTCTTCCTCCTCTTCCTGTACGGCCTCCACGGAAAGGGTACGGGTGGCACATACGGGTTCCAAACGCTCACGTTGGCAGGCGCATACAAGCAGAAGCGCCGCCCCCAGGGCTGTCATGGTTTTCATTTTCATACCAGTATCGTTGTCAGCCGCCGGACGGTGACCCCCATCGGGGCAGGCACGGCCGGCAGGCCGGGAAATGTCATTTTTTGTCAATAAAGTCGCGCCGGGCCGCAAACAAAGCGGACTGCCGCTCCCGGCCGAAACCGCAAGCAGGCAGATTCCAGGCAGATGCCGGACAATCAGTATGACCCGTTGTCATAAATGTTGTCATCCGTATAGGTACCGGCTCCTCCGTCCACCCAGTCGTCACTTCCCGCCAAAAGCTGCCGGGAAACCTGCAGCGCGACCACTTCAGATTCCGGACGGAAGTAACCGGGTTTTTTGTCCATTTTTTTCATTGGGCATATAGGATAAAACCCGTCGGGCCGGGGGAAATCCCCCCGGCCGACGGAAAGAAAAATTACTTCAGGGTCTCGCCGAACAGGTCGGTGGTGAAGGTTTGGTCAGCAGGGATGGACATCGCGTCTTCGAGGTTGTTGTCCAGCATGTACTGGAAGAAGAACGCGTAGGTGATCACTGCACGCCAGGAGCTGAAGCAGCCGAAGTAACCGGCCAGCTGGTTCCCGGAATAAGAGCACATGTTGGAGTGGACACCGTCGTGCGTCAGCGGCCAGTTCACATGGCGCTGGGCGAAGTTGTCGAGGATGTCGGTCTTCACCAGGTTCTGGCCGGTGGACGGGTTGGTAGGATCACCCATCTTCAGGTAGCCGCCGTTGCCGGTGGTGGCGCCGCCCACAGAGGTGGTACCGCCTTCGTTGTACGGATAGCTGCCCCACTTCGTGCCATGGGTCGGAGGAATGGTCGTACCGCTCATCGTGCTGCCTTCCAGTTTCGGGAACTGGTTCAGTTTCGCCGTCTCGTTGTTGCCGTCATAACCGCGGAGGAGCAGGTAGCTGCGCTCGGCGATTTCGACACAGTCACAAACGTTGTAGGTGGAGGTACCGACAGTAATCTTGGTGTCCTTCGGGATGTAGTGCGCGTCAGGAATCGGCTGCTCGCCGGCATTCTCGCCGTTCAGCATATCCATCGTCTTCACGTTGTCGCGCCAAATGTCGAGCAACTTCACATACTCCTTGGCGAAGTCCTTGATGGTCATCGTGGAAGGAACAGCGGCCTGGGAAACCTTCAGGCTGACCTGCTTCTCATCGTTGATCTTGAAGACCACAGTGCCTTCACGGAGGTCGCCGTCATTGGCGGCAGCCGTCACGTTGACGGTCATGCCGGTGGTGGCGTCGCCGGAAGCGGGATCGATGAGAATCCAGTCGGGCGCTTCAGATGTCCAGGACTCTTCGGCCTTCAGGTAAACGGGCTTGGTCTCACCGGCATAGGAGAAGGTGAGCTTCTTCTCGTCCACCGTGATGGGATCGGGAATACGGTCGTAGAGTTCGGAGGAGAACTTCTCATCCTTGACAGCGTCGTACACGTTCTCGGTGATGTTGTTGTCGAGGAGGAACTTGTAGAAGCGGGCCGTCATGAGCATGCAACGGATCGCACAGGCGGTGCCGTGGTAAGGCGGCTGGATAATGTAGTTCTCCAGCTTGCCGTCTGCGCTGTAGCACAGGAAGTTACCAATCTTACCGAGGGCAGTGTTACGGGTGAAACGCCAAGGGAGGTCACGCCAGAACCAGTCAACACCGACTTCTTCCGGAGTGAACTGCGGATACTCGGTGGTGTTCTCATAGTAAGGATACATACCCCACATGACCCACTCTTCAGTCGCCTGCGGGAGGGGTTCGGTGAGTTTCTTACCGTTGCCGAGGGTGTGGACGGGCTCGTTCACGCTCTTCTGCAGGATGCCGGAACCTTCGAGGGTAATCATGTCGAGGATACCCTTCATGGCAATCACATAGGCCTGGGCGGCGCTGTAAGCAGTGCCGTCAACCTCGACGTGCCAGTAAGGCTTGTACTCGTCGCCGTACATCGGGGCGGTATCATAACCTCCGGAGGCAGGAATCGGCAGGAAGTGGACGTTGGTCCAGGCATTGCCGTTGGCGGTGCAGTGGGAAGCGTCCGCATCGACGGTGCCGATGGTGTTCTTCCACACATCGAGCAGGGTCACATACTGCTGGGCGAAAGCCTTCAGCGTAGCGGCAGCGGAGAGGTACTCGGTGGACACTTTCTCCGGGAATTTGCCGTCGGCCTTGTAAGCGGCGATGGCACGGGCGAGAGTGACCGTAGCACGGTTGGTGGAATAGGCAATGGCGCCGGCGCTGCGGGTGAAGAGGGTCTGGTTGGGAATCTGGCCCTTTTCGGTCGCGGCGGCGATAATGCGGCTGGCGATGTTGGCGAGATCTTCCGTCTCACTGCCCACGGCGGGGCCGTTCACGACGGCGATTTCTTCCTTGTCGTAGCTGTCACGGTCCGGGTTTCCGGCTGCCTTGAAGCTCAAGACCTTGATGTCCTCTTTCTTGCCATCCTTGATGTTGACAATCAATTTGGCCATCGCATAGAGATACTGCGGCTTCGTGAGGGCCTTGTCTCCGACATTGACGGTCTCGGGAATCTTGGTGTCCTGTTCCCAAGCAGCGTACATGTCGGCGATAGCCTCGGTGAGCTGCGCCTGGGTGAAGGTGCCGACAGACTTGGTGTCGTCCCCTCCCTCCTTCTCCTTACAGGAAGTGAAAAGAACTCCTGCTGCGAGAAGGCTTGCGAGAATAAATTTAATGTACTTCATAAATAAAATGAATTGGTGTTTATTAAAGGTTATCATTTAATGGTGTTGTCCCAATCGAGGTCGTTCACGTCCGGGAACGGCTGTCCAAGACCGTCGCGGAAGAGGACGACGCCCTTTGCACGGGAGGTCAGGAACACCTCGCAGTCCTTGCGGAGCTGCTCTTCACCCAGCTTGGTGACGGCATTGCCCTCGCCATAGCAGTAGGTCGTGGTGCCGGCCCATACCTGCGCGTCGGAGCCCAGGGCGAATTCGTTGGCCTGCTTACGCGCCCACTCCTCGCCATAGACGAGCGTCGCACTCTGGTAACGGTAAATCATCGGCATCAGCACGTCGATGTATTTGCCCATCAGGTAAGGGTCCTGGCCATAGGACTTGATGCCCGTGGCCACGCCTTCCGCCATGAGGGCGGCGGACACCACGATGTGGGTCTCGGGACGGCCTTCGACTTCACGCTTTTTCAAGTTTTCGCGAAGCTGGCGGCAGAATTCTGCGACAGCCTTGGCGCCGGAACAGGTAACGCCGTTCTCGTCAATATAGGAGTACTTGGATGCCGTACCCGGATAGCGGATGTAATCCAGGTGGATACCGTCCACACCAAACTCGTCCAGATAGGTGTTGACATTGGCGATAATCTTGTCGAAGACATCCTGGCGCAGTTTCTTGGTGCTGGGGTCGATGGGGTTCACCCAGCTTCCGCCGCTGTAGAAAGCCTGAACCCAGGCGTGCACCATCAGCCCGTTCGCGGACGCGGCCGCCAGGAACTTCTTGGCCGTATTGGCCTTGGCATGCTCGAACGCGGAATAGTTGAGCAGCACGTGGTCATAGCCCCGGCGCTTGATGTCTTTCATATAAGCACAGTCGTCTTCCAGCCAGGCTTCCATGCGGGAACTCCAGACCCAGATGGCGTTGTGCTTGGTGTTTTCCAAGGTATAGACAATGTTCTCGCGGCCCCGGGTCGAAGAAGTCGTGGGGATGAAAGCGCCCGTACCGTCAGGCAAGCGCTGGTAGCTGCCGTTGTTGGAAAGCTTGACGGGCTTTTCCACGTCCTTGTCGCGCGAGAATTTCGCCACGACAGCATTGCCACTCTTCACGGTAATCGTGAAATCTTCTTCGGAAGAAAAGCCCGTGACGAGGGTGTTGTCCGCCGTGTTCAGCACGCAGCGCTCTCCCGCGGCAAGCTTGTCATTCGCCCCGAAGGCATAGAGCACCTTGTCCACGAAATACGCGTCATTGAGGGTGACGGTAATGCCGGCCAGGGGAATTTCCGATGCGGTATTGTTATACAGTTCCACCCAGCTGTCCAGACCGCGGTCGTCGTGCGCCGCCACTTCGTTGATGACGAGGCCGGCGACGGCGGGATTCACCTTGGGCTCACAGCCGACAAGCGCCAGGGCGGCCAGGGCGGCGAGGGAAACAATCGTTTTCTTCATGGTTACTATCGGATTGTATGGATTAAACTTCGGGCAATGCCGCCAAAACGCCCTGCTCCACCAGATACTGCTCCGTCTTCTTGACATTACCGCATTTCTTGATGGCCTCTTCGCAGAACTTGTAGTCGGTCAGGGACGGGTTGCGGCCCATCAGCATACGGACGGAACGGTCCAGCACCTTGTCGTTGATCAGGTTGGCCTGCACCATCATGTTGCCCTCGACGCGGCCGAGACGCACCATCAGGGTCGTGCTGATCATGTCGCAGAGGAGCTTCTGGGAAGTACCGGACTTCATACGGGTGCTGCCCGTGATGAATTCGGGCCCCGTGAGGATTTCGATGGGATAATCCGAATAGGCGGAAATCGGGGAATCCGGGTTGTTGCAGAAAGAACCGGTGGTGATGCCGTTCTCCTTGCAGGCCTTCAGCGCGGAAAGGACATAGGGCGTCGTACCGCTGGCGGAAATGCCGACCACAATGTCTTTCGGGGTGACGTGATGCTTGTCACGCAGGGTGATCCAGCCTTCGTTCACGTCATCCTCGGCCTCTTCGAGGTCAAGCACGAGATTCTCCACGCCACCGGCAAGGACGGCCTGCCAAATCTCGGGATCCACGCCATAGGTGTTGGGAACTTCGAGGGTGTCGAGCACGGCGAGTTTTCCGCCGGTGCCGGCGCCGAGGTAAAACATGCGGCCGCCCGCACGGAGTTTCTCCTCGATGGCGGTGACGAGTTTCTCCAGGTCAGGGAGTATTTTCTCAATGGCGAGGGGAACTTTCTTGTCCTCTGTGTTCATGTCACGGAGCAATTCCGCAACGCTCTTCTTTTCCAGGTGGTCGTACAAGGACGGCTGTTCTGTAATTCTAAGTGCCATAATGTAAATTAAAAAGTTTTATACTTGAGTTTTCCTATCTGTTTGCCGTCTCGCATGGCGATGGCGGTCACTTTCTGCTGCTTGTTGATGACGAAAGGTTTCTCGTACACCGGCGATGCCGCCGTGGGTACGGAGCCGTCCAGCGTATAATGGATTTCCGCATCCGGAGCGTCCACGCTGATGGTCACGACCCTGTCGTATTCCGTGTCCTTGCGGAAAACGATATAAGGGTTGTAGAAGGCGTCGCAATAGCCGACATCCAGATGGTCCAGCCGGCCGAGATGGGCCTCCAGCCGGCGGGCGAAACCGTCCCAATCCTTTTCCGCCTTCGTCCAGCCGCGCTCGGCAATGGCACACATCCGCGGCCATGCCATGTACTCGACCCGCGCAGGCGTGGGCATGTATTCCGTCCAGACGCAGCCTTCCACCCCGATGATGTATTTCGCCTCCTGGGGGGTCAGGACTTCCGGAACGGGGTTGTATTCGTACATCGTGCGCAAGGTCGTCGGGCCGCCCATCGCAAGCGGTTCGCTGTCGGGGTCTGCCTGCCAATAATCCAGGTAATAGCGGTTGTGGGGCGCCATCACCACCTCGTGGTGCTGCTGCGCCGCCTTGATGCCGCCCTCTTCACCCAGCCAGCTCATCACCTTGGCGTTGGGGGCAAGGCCACCCTGCAGGATTTCATCCCAACCGATGATCTCATGGCCCTTGGCATTGATGTATTTCTCCATCCGCTTGATGAACCAGCTCTGGAGCTCATACTCATCCTTCAAACCTTCTTTCCGGATAAGGGCCTGGCAATGCGGACATTGCTGCCAGCTTTTCTTGGGACACTCGTCACCGCCGATGTGGACCAGTTTGGAAGGGAAGAGTTCAAACACCTCGTCGAACACGTCTTCCAGGAATTTGAACGTCTCTTCTTTCGGACAATAGACCTGCCGGAAGATGCCCCAGCGCGTGGCGACCTCGTAACTGTCCTCCAACCCGCAGGAAAGCTCCGGATAGCAGGCAATCGCGGCCAACGCATGGCCGGGAAGCTCAATCTCCGGGATGATGGTGACATAGCGTTCGGCACAATACTGCACGAAAGCACGCACCTCATCCTGCGAATAATAACCGCCATACGGCGTGCCGTCATAGACACCGGATTTCAGGGAACCGATGACGGTTTCCTTGCGCCACTGCCCTTTTTCGGTCAGCAGCGGATATTTCTTGATTTCCAGCCGCCAGCCCTGGTCTTCGGTCAGGTGCCAATGGAAGCGGTTCACTTTGTGCAGCGCCATCATGTCCACGAACTTGCGCAGGAAATCCATGTCGTAGAAATGCAGGCAGCAGTCCAGGTGCATGCCCCGGTACGGGAAACGCGGCGCATCCTCAATATACCCACAGGGAACGTCCCAGCGCACCCCGAGCTGCACCCCGGATGCGAAAATCGCATCCGGCAGCAACTGGAACAGGGTCTGCAAGGCATAGAACGCCCCCGCCCCGTCACCATAGTCAATCACGATGCGCCCGGGGGTAATATGCAGCGCATACTGCTCCGGCGGCAAGCCCGCATCCATCAGGCAGACGGACTTCCCTTCCAGCGGGAGTTCCTCCGCAAACGCCAGGGTAAAGCCTGCAGCCGTTGCCAGTTTCTCGTTCAGGAAACCCGCCACCCGCGTCAGTTCCTCCGAAGGGTCGCCGATATAAATGCGGCAGTTCTTGTCAAAGGTGAAGACATCATCCCCGAACTCGCACATCTGGGGCTGGGGGATAATGGCGATTTGCCTTTCCTGCGTTTTCTGTGTACAGGAAAGGAAAAGGCCGACTCCCAACAGGAGCGTTATGTATGCGTTGCGAAATTTCATCAAAATACTCGGTCTATCGGTTCTCCCACCGCGATGCCGTCCGCCCGGTAACCGCAGGCACGCAGGCGGTCGCCTTTCCGTACGACGAAGGGTTTTTCGTAGCAGGGAGACGCGGAGGTCGGCTCCGTCCCATCCATCGTATAACGAATCTGGGCATACGGATAATCAAGTTGCAACTCCACTTCGCGGGGATAGGGGCTTTCCAGATTCATGTTCACCAGCACATCCCAATATGCTTTGGAATAGCGCACGCCCAATACGTCATAACGTTGGAATTCCTTGAGCATCCGGAGCTTGAAATCTTCCCAGTTGCGCGTGGAAGCTGGACTCCAGCTGACCTCTGCCGCTGCGGCCGCACGCGGATGGGTCTGGGTCTCCAGCCGGGGAGACGCAGGGATATGCTCACCCCACAGGCACCCTTGGTAGCCGAGCAGCAGGTCCTTGCCCGCCGCCCAGGTCTCCGCCGGGATGAACTGCGCAGGGTCGTAATTATACAGTTTGCGCAGGGTGATGAAGAGGTGGTGGTTCTTCGGCTCATCCGCCACCTTGTCCTGGTTGTAGTCGAAATAGAAATAGCGGTTGGGGCAAAGGATGGTCTTCATCCCGCGTTCCATCGCCTTGGCCGCCGGGTTGTGTCCGCGGTAGGACATCACCACGGTGGTCTGCACCGCACTGCCGTCCAGGATTTCGTCCCAGCCGATGACGGTCTTGCCATGCTCGCGCAGGAACGTATCGAAATGCTTGACGAAATAATACTGGAGGTCATCGACGCTCGCAAGTCCCTGGCCCTGTGCCAGGCCTTTGCAATACTCGCTCGCCTGCCACGCGGTACGGGGACACTCGTCACCGCCGATGTGGTAGTACGGGGAGGGGAAAATGTCAAAGAGCTCCGTGAACACGTCTTCCAGGAAACGGAAGGTCTCCGGAGAAGGGATGTACACGTCTTCCTTGACGCCCCATGACGTCACGACTTTCTTCGGCTCGTCAGGGGTGCAGGACAGCCACGGATAGGCGGCGATGGCGGCGCCGGAATGGCCGGGCAACTCAATCTCCGGAATGACGGTGATGCAGCGGCGGCGGGCATATTCCACAATCTCGCGCGCCTCGTCCTGCGTATAGAAGCCGCCGTGGGGCTTTCCGTCCCCTTTCGTGCCGTAGCCGCAAGTTTCCTCGCGCCACGCGCCGACGGAGGTCAGCCGGGGATATTTCTTGATTTCGATGCGCCAGCCCTGGTCCTCAGTCAAGTGCCAGTGCAGATAATTCTGCTTGTGCATCGCCATCACGTCAAGGAAACGTTTGATGGTCTCGACCGGATAATAATAACGCCCCACATCCAGGTGCATGCCCCGGTACGGGAACGCAGGAGCGTCTTCGATGCGGCAGCAGGGAGCCTCCCACGTCACATTCGCGACGGGGGTGCGGGCATAGATGTCCGCCGGCAGCAACTGCAGGAAGCTCTGCAGGGCATAGAACGCACCGCTGCGGTCGGACGCCTTGATTTTGACGGCCTTTTTGGACACATCCAACACATACCCTTCCGCAGGCAGTTTCTTGTCATAAGACAGGACGATTTTGCTGCTGCCGCTTTTCTGGACGGAAAGCGAGAAGCCCGTCGCACGGTTCACGGCCTGGACAAAGTCTTCGGCCACTTCGGTAAAATCCTTGGCTTCGGCCACGACGACAGTGGCAGCAGAAAGGGCAAACGTCCCTTCAGCGGGCTGGACGGTCTTCGGGGCAGGAATGATGCTGAACGCAGCCAGCAGGGTAGCCAACAGGGTAGAAATCATTGCACTTCGTTTATGGTCTCGATGACGGCCTTCTCGTAGCTCGCAGGCATCGTTTCAGACAGCGGATAAGGAGCTTTGATATAGACGTGCATCTGTTCGATTTCATATTCATAGCCCTTGCGGCGCTCATAGGCGTATGCCGAAGGGAGATAGGAGTTCTGGCCGTTCGTATAGCCGGCGAAGAACAGGGTTTTGCCCGGGAATGCGGCGCGGGCGGCCATCTGGTACTCGCAGAAAGGCTCACCCTGCGAGAAGAAAAAGAGGACTCCGTCGACATTGACGGCAGCCATGTTGAAATCCAGCGTATTGCTGACCTTTCCCGCCTCGAAGCGGGAGAGGATTTCCGCCTCTCAGCCGCGGACATCATCCGCGAAACGCGGGAAAGCCGTGGAAGCAGACACTAGGGAATCCGCGTGGGCCCTCACCGCTTCAGGCGTCACCTCCGCAATGCGGAAAGGCAGGTGGGCAACCCCCGTGCCGAACTTGAGCGTCCCTTCCTCTTTCACGCGCTGGAAGCGATGCTGCAGGAGGGAATCCGCGAGGGCCGTCCCCAAAGAATCCACGTTCTCGAGGTCCGCGGACAAATGCTGTGGGTCAAGGTTGCCGGCGGCGCCGGTCAGCTGGAACACTTCACAGCCCCATTCTCCCGCCAGTTTGCGGCGGGCGACGCCGCTGTAATCCGAAGAAAGGATCAGGCTCTTATGGCTCAGGCACACCGGGTGGCAGGCCAGGTTGATGACGGCACAAATGGGCTTTCCATTTTTCTCGCAGAAACGCACGGCATAGACGTCCCGGTCCACCGGACCGCCCTTTTCGCAGCGGTTGCGGTTGATGGAGGTCTGCGCCTGCAAGGTCTCCAGACGGAAGGCTCGATAAGCGGCATCGTCAGCAATCACCGATACGGCATTGCTGACGATGGTTTCACACGTGCGCATCTTGTACGCATAATTCGTACCGTCCGGCTGTGCGGAAACGCCGCCTGTACGGGGAGCGCTGTGCGTATGGATGCAATGCATCAGAATGTTTTCCCGTGCAAGGCCGCTCCGGCGCGAGATGCTGTCGCGAATCTCGTCGGCAAGCGCCGGGGAAATCTCCATCAAATCGTTGGAAATGATGCAGACGGTTTTTTCCCCGTCGCGGATAGCGAGAGCGGAAGTACGCAGCGGGATATGAACGCCGTCGGACAGGCCCTGCCTTGCGGCAAAGCCTGCCAGTACGACGTGCTCGTCCGGCGTCGTGGATATGTCGGCACTGCGGAAATTGCACGTCAGGGACGGCCCGCTGCAAGACAAAGACATCATCATTGTGGCCCACACAGCCACCAACACACAGACAAATTGTTTCATGCTACCAATAAGCGTAAAAAATACAAATAATCGGGGGCGGCGGAAAAGCCCGCCGCCTCCGGGTTCACATCCATCAATATCCGGGGTTCTGCTGCAATTCGCCTTCGGACTTCGTCATCTCGTTGCGCGGAATCGGCATCAGGTAGTTCGGATAAATCACACCGTCGTTGACGGGCTGGTTGCAGACGACCACGCCATCCTTCAGGTAGGAAGGTCCCTGCGGACGTTCCTGCGGGAAGAGCTTCGGCGTCGGGGAGAAGTTCAACGGGCAGTCGCCGAAGTCAATCTTGTACTCCTTGCCGAGCCAGCGGTAGGTGATGACCGTCGCAATATCCTCACCGGCGTTGTTCTTGTACACATTCTTGGTGTCGGTATTGTCCCAATAGTAGCAGGTGTTGTTCTTGGACGGGTCATACAGACGGACCATCCGGTAAACCGTATCAATCTGCTTGCCATTGTCGCGCTCGAGCAGCATCGTACGCATGCCGGCGAAGTTAATGCTCTCATACATCGGAGCGGTCTTCCAGCGACGGAGGTCGAAATAACGGAAGGTTTCAAATGCCAGTTCGATGCGGCGCTCGTTCACGAGACGGTCCCAAAGGCTCTCACCGGACTCGGTGACAGGCGGCATCTGTACGTCCTCGCGCGCGCGAATCTTATTAATATAGGTGCGGCACTCGTCTTCCTTGCCGAGCATATAGGCACATTCCGCAAGGTTGAGGTAGAACTCGCCGAGACGGAACCAGGGATACAGGATGGTGCCGGTCTCGTCGTCGGAAATCTTCCGGGTCGGGATGTACCACTTGTTCAGCTCCAGACCGGTGGTATTGGTCTGGTGCCAGAGGTGCTTCGCCTTGGCGGTCGGAGAAGGTTCCGCCTTCCCGAGGGCGAAGTCGTCTATGCTCTTGTCCACATACTGGAGATAGAGCAGCAACTCATCCTCGTGCTGTCCCTTGGAGTCCGTGCTCTTGTAGATGGAGAACGGATGGGCGATGCTGTAATAGAAACGAGGATCGCGGTTGGCATACGGTTTCTGCGGGTCATAGCCGGAACCTTCCTCGAAGAACTTCTTGCCGTTGGTCATTTCGTAGTCCATCTGCATCGCCTGGGTCGGCTCGAGGGATGTCCAGCCGTTGAAGTATTCGACTGAATACAGCAACTGGGCCTTGTTCATGAAGCCGCTCTGCGGGAAATACTTGCCCCAAATCACTTCCGGGGAATTGTCCGTGCACCAGACACCGGAATACTTGGGATCCAAGGCATAAGCGCCATCCACATCGGCACGGTCCACCATCGCCTTGTTGGCATCGTAGGCCTTCTGCCACTTGTTCTTGTCATAGGCACCGCGGAAGAGACAGTTGTCGGGCTGGGTCGGGTCGTTGAAGAGCGGAGAAGCGGCTACGAGGAGCAGGCGGGCACGCAGGGCAATGGCAATGTCCTTGTTGATACGGCCCTTTGCAGTCTTGCCCTTGTCGGGCAGCATCTGCTCGGCGATATCCAAATCATCTTCGATGAACTTGACGCATTCGTCAAAGTTGTTGCGGGCCACGCGGAAATCATCAGACAAGCCATAGTTCTTGGTGATGATGGGCACGCCGCCGTAGCGCTCG
>JAGAFI010000138.1 GCA_017612675.1 Bacteroidales bacterium | reverse complement strand
GTTGCCCATTCCAAACTGCGCACCAAGCGCGATTTCTCCCTCAACCTCAAGAACAAGCGTTTCTGGAGTGAGGAAGAGCAGCGGTACGTTACCCTCAAGGTGTCTTGCAAGGGTATGCGGATTATTGAAAAGAACGGTCTGGAAGCGACGCTTCGCGACGCCAGCAAGAAGGGCTTGATTAACCTTGTTTAATTTTTTACGTTATGGCAAAGAAAGCAAAAGGAAACAGGGTGCAGGTCATCCTCGAATGCACGGAGCAGAAAGAAAGCGGCGTGCCCGGCATGTCCCGTTACATCACCACCAAGAACAAGAAGAACACCCCCGAGCGTCTGGAGCGTAAGAAATACAATCCGTATCTTGGCAAGGTGACCGTTCATCGTGAAATCAAATAATTGATAGGAGATTAGGATATGGCAAAGAAAGCCGTTGCAACATTCGCCGCGAAGGCCGGCGCCAAGAGCATGGTCAAGTGCATCCGGATGGACAAGTCTCCGAAGACGGGCGCGTATGTATTTACCGAGCAGCTCGTCGAAGCGGACAAGGCCAAGGATTATTTCGCCAAGAAATAAAATCCAGGACGTATGAAAAGAGGGGTGACGGGATTTCCGCCGCCCCTTTTTTGTCTCCGGCGGTGTTCCTAAACAGATTCTAATTTTGTATATTTGCAAACTATGGCATTAAGTTTCTTTCAGCGCCTCAGCCGGGCGGTCATCGGGAAATCCCGCGTGGACGATGATACGCTGGACGCAATCGAAGAGGCTCTCGTAGAGTCCGATATGGGTGTCGATACGACGCTCAAGGTGATTGACCGCCTGGAAGAACGGGTGGAGAAAGACAAATACATGTCTTTCGACGAACTTGTCGGCCTGCTGCGGGAAGAGATTTCCGCCCTGCTGGAGCCGGCGCCCGCGCCCGCAGAGGCCCGTCCGTATGTGATGCTCGTGGTCGGCGTCAATGGCGTCGGCAAGACGACGACCATCGGGAAACTGGCCGCCTATTACAAATCACTCGGCAAGAAAGTGGTCGTCGGGGCGGCAGATACGTTCCGGGCCGCCGCCGTGGACCAACTCGTCATCTGGGCGGAAAGGGCCGGCGTGGATATCGTCAGGCAGCAGATGGGTTCCGACCCCGCCGCCGTGGCTTTCGATACCGTCAAGTCCGCTCAGGCCAAAGGGGCGGACATCGTCCTCATCGATACGGCTGGGCGGCTGCACAACCGGGTGGATTTGATGAACGAACTGACCAAGATCCGCAATTCGGTGCGCAAGGTCCTGCCCGATGCCCCGCACGACGTGATGCTGGTGCTGGATGCCAGTACCGGGCAGAATGCCTTTGCCCAGGCGAAAGAGTTTGCCCGGGCGACGGAAATCACCTGCCTGGCCGTCACCAAACTGGACGGCACGGCGAAAGGCGGGGTGGTCGTCGGGGTCTCCGACCGTTTCCACATTCCCGTCCGCTTCATCGGCGTCGGCGAAGGTATCCGGGACCTCGAAGCCTTCGACAAGGAAAAATTTGTCGCGGCGCTGTTCAATCCTGAAAATTTGAAATAAAGCATATGAAACTCAGTTACAATTGGCTTGCAGATTACTTGAAATGCCCCCTGTCCCCGCAGGAGATTGCAGATGCCATGACAGGCATCGGCATCGAAGTGGACGGTGTAGAAGAATCCGAAGCGGTGCCCGGCGGACTGGCGGGCGTCGTGGTGGCGAAGGTCCTCTCCTGTGAAGCACATCCGGACAGCGACCATCTCCATGTCACGCAGGTGGACGACGGGAGCGGCACGCCGCTGACCGTGGTTTGCGGCGCCCCCAATGTGGCGGCGGGACAGAAAGTACTGCTGGCCCGCATCGGGGCGGTGTTGCCGGGAGATTTCAAAATCAAGAAATCCAAAATCCGGGGCGTGGAATCATTCGGGATGATTTGTGCCGAAGACGAACTGGGTATCGGCACCAGTCACGACGGCATCATGGTGCTGCCGGAGGATGCCGTCGTCGGTACGCCGGCCAAGGAATACCTCGGTTTGCAGGGAGAAGCCGTCATCGAATACGAACTGACGGCAAACCGTGTGGACGCGGCTTCCCACTGGGGGGTTGCCCGGGATTTGTATGCTTATCTGAAACTGAACGGCATTCCGTGCGAGCTTTGCCCGCCCGTCACCGGCCTGGGGACGGAGCAGGAAAGCGCCGATGCGGACGCGCTGCGCACCGCTATCGGAAATGCCGCCGCCGGAACCGGCATCCGTGTGACCGTGCAGGCGCCGGACGGTGCGCCCCGCTATACCGGCGTAACCCTGCGGGGTGTACACGTCGGACCTTCTCCCGAATGGCTCCAGAAGCGCTTGCAGAGCATCGGCAGCCGGCCCATCAACAACATCGTGGATATTTCCAATTTCATCCTTTTCGAGCTGGGACAGCCCTTGCATACCTTTGACGCTGCCCGTATCGGGGGGGGGCAGATTGTTGTCCGGCGTGCCGGGGAAGGCGAAGAAATCCGTACGCTGGACGGCGTGACGCGCAAATTGCGCGGAACGGACCTCGTGATTGCTGATGCGGCACGTCCGATGTGCATCGCCGGGGTGTTCGGCGGGGAGGACAGCGGCGTGACCGGGCAGACGGAAAGCGTATTCATCGAGAGTGCATATTTCGATCCGGCCAGCATCCGGAAGACCGCCAAATCCCAGCAACTGCAAACCGATGCCTCGTTCCGCTATGAACGTGGGGCGGACCCGCAGGTCCCCCTGTTCGCCCTGGCGCGTGCCGTCCAGCTGATTCGGGAATGTGCGGGCGGCGAAGTGGTCGGTCCGGTGCAGGAATGTTATCCGGAAAAAATCACCCGCAAGCGCATCGAATTGGACTATGCGGCGATGGAATCCTTTATCGGGCAGGCCATCGGCGCACAGACCATCGCGTCCATCCTGGAAAGCCTTGCGTACCGTTTCGTCGAAAAACGCCCGGACGGTGCCGTCGTGGAGGCGCCCTCCTACATGGTGGATGTCAGCCGCCCCTGCGATGTCGTGGAAGAAGTGCTGCGGATATACGGATACAACCGCATTGACCTGCCGGGCCGGATGCGGATGAGCGTGGGGGCCACGCCGTCCCCGGAACCGGAAGCCGTCCGCAACCACATCTCCAATTTCCTGGCCGCCAACGGCTTCTCGGAAATCATGAACAATTCCCTGACCCGGAAAGACTATTATGAACGGCTGGCCGCTTTCCCCGCGGAACGCTGTGTCGATATCGTGAATCCGCTCAGCCAGGAACTGAACGTCCTGCGGCAGTCGCTCCTGCCGGGCGGGCTGGAGGTGGTCGCCTACAACATGAACCGGCAGGTATCCTGTGTCAAGGCCTTTGAATACGGCAGCGTGTACCGGCGGCTGGAAGGGCGTGACCCGCAGAAGCTGGAAGGCTACGAAGAGCACAGCTGTTTCCTGCTCCTGCTGTCCGGCACTTCCGGGAAGTCGTGGAACGCCGCCGCGCGCAAAAGCGATTATTTCCAGTTGAAAGGTTACGTGGATTTGCTGCTGCGCCGCTTCGGGGCAGACCTGTACCAGATGCCGTGTGCCCCGGCACCCTCCGACCTTTTCTCGGACGGCGTCAGCTGTTCGCTGCCCGGCAAGGGCGGGCTCCTGTTGACGATGGGGGTGGTCAATCCGGGCTTTGCCCGCCGGTTCGGCATCAGGCAGGAAGTCGTGGCCGCGGAGATTTCGTGGCCGCAGCTTTTCGAACTTGTCAAACGTAACAAGGTTGCATTCAAGGAATTGCCAAAATTCCCGGAAGTCCGCCGGGATCTGGCCCTTTTGCTGGACGAGCAAATCAGTTATGCCGAACTGCGCGCCGCCGCACTCCGGTTGGACCGCAAACGCATCCGGCAGGTCGGGCTTTTCGATGTGTACCGGGGAGACAAAATCCCGGCAGGCAAGAAGCAATACGCCTTGAATTTCGTCATCCGGGATGATGACAAGACCCTGACCGATGCGGACATCGAGCGCCTGATGGCTGCACTTTTGGAGATGTACGGGAAACAATTCGGGGCCGTTCTTCGGTAAGAGATGGAACGTTTGCGTGTACATGTGCTGCTGCTTCTGCTGCTGGCGGTCCTTTCCGGGGCCGTCGCGGGCTGTGGCCGCGTACGTACACGCGGACGGATTATTCCCCGCCCGGTGATGGTCAGGATGCTTTCCGACATGTTTTTGGCGGACCGCTGGCTGATTGATCATCCCGATGCCCGGCAGCAGGCGGACACGACAGATTTTTACGGGCCGATTTTTCAGAAATACGGCTATTCTTTCGTCGATTACGATGCTTCCATCCGCTTTTACCTGCGGGATCCGGAGAAATTTTCAGCCCTGTTCAAGCGGGTCGCCGACCGCCTGCGGCGTTCCGGTCGCCGTTATTCGGACTTGCAGGAGCGCATGGAGGCCATTGCCGAATACAACGCCGGAATCCGGGGATACCAATGGCAGGACATCGGCGGGGAAAACTATATCTGGGATACGCCGGATGCCGGCATTGCATATGATGAAATAGCTGTTCCGGATTCGCTGGACACCGATGATGAAGCCGACCACATCCCCGTTTACGACACATGGGAGTGCGATACGGCGGCGGTCCCGGACACGCCCGTGGATTCGTTGCAAATCAAGGAAGAAAACACATTACAAAACAGGATATGGAATACACACAAAGATTCGGCTATACTCCACAGGAGGAAGCCATTGCCGGAAGCATCCAGTCGATAGCTTCCAACCTGGACAACATCGCTTCGCCCGAAGTGCTCAAACAATGCTTCGCCGCGATGGATTTGACCACCTTGCACCCGACGGACACGGTTGCTTCCGTTACCCGGCTGGTGGAAAAGGTGAACGCACTGGCGCAGGCATATCCGGACTATCCGCTGCCTGCTTCCGTCTGCGTTTTCCCGAATTTTGCATCTGTCGTGCGTGATGTCCGCAAAAATCCCGCCCTGCATGTCACGACGGTGGCCGGTACTTTCCCCGCTTCGCAGAGCTATGTGGACGTGAAAGTGCTGGAATGCCGGCGGGCTGTCGAGAACGGTGCGGATGAAATCGACGTCGTGCTGGCGCTCAATGCTTTCCTTGCCGGGGACATGGCGGCCGCCGGGCAGGAACTGCGGGCGATGAAAGCGGGTATCGACGAAGCCGCTGCCGGAAGGAAAATCATTTTCAAAGTCATTTTGGAAACAGGTCTGCTGGTCACGCCGGAGAAAATCGCGGAAGCTTCCTTCCTCGCGATGGAGGCGGGCGCCGATTTCATCAAGACCTCGACGGGCAAGGTGGAGGTGAATGCCACGCCGATGGCCGCCTACGTTATGTGCGAGGCCATCCGTGCCTACGCGCAGCAGACAGGGAGGAAGGTCGGTTTCAAGGCCGCGGGCGGCATTTCCACCGCCAAGGACGCCCTTTGCTACTGGTCCATCGTTTCTTCCGTTCTCGGCAAGGAGTGGCTGTGTCCGGAACTTTTCCGTCTCGGCGTCAGCCGTCTCGGCAACAACCTGATAGGCGCCATCGAGCAGAAGACGGTCAATTATTTCTAAACAGGACCCGCACATCCGGCGGCATGTTCCGTGCTGCCGGATGCAGAAATACGGTGCGCCTCGCATCCGGCAGAAAGACTGGCTACAATTATTTTGGCCAGTCTTTTTTTATGCAAAAAAAATCATTATTTTTGTCATACATATTTTGCGAAAGTGTTTCGCTGTCCCGATGTGAAAATGTGGTAGTTTTCAGGGCAAGGGCAGGTGAATACATCAACGCTCGTGCATAGTCTATGCGGTAATCTCCTTTCGGGAGAATGCTCCATATCTGGCCGGGTGTGGAGTATTTCTGTTTCAGCCCAAGGCCGCTACCACAGCCCTCACATGGAAATGGATCGCTCCACACTTTCTCATTTGTGGGCATTGTTTTTATTAACCAACAACCTTTTTATGAGCGTACGCTTTCTGCTTCTTGGGGTACTTGCCGGTACCCTGCTCTGCAGCTCCTGCAGCAAATTGCGCGTCACCTCCGTATCCTACCAGTCCATCGTCAACGGACGGCAGGACCTCGCGCCGAAGGCCCCGGAGGATGCCAGTATTTTCGCGGCATTCGGCATCTCGCCGGACGGGAACCTGATTGTGGAAGTCCACAACCTGACAGGCGAAATGATGGACATCGACCGGACACAATCGTTCTTCGTCAATTCAGACGGTTCCTCCACCTGTTTCTATGACCCGACCCTCACCGTGAACAGCACCTCGACCTCCACCTCCAATACGGTGGGGGCGACCGTGAATCTCGGCACCGTCACGCCCGTCCTCCGGGGGGTCAATGTCGGGAACGCCAATACCAGCGGAACGACCAACACGTCCACCACCTATGTCCAGGACAGGGAGCATATGACCATCGCCCCGCGCGGAAAAATCAATATGGGGCGGAATTTCCAAATCGCAGAGGCGGGCCGCGCATACCTGTCCGCCATTGCACCGAAAGACGAAAACGGAGCTTCCATCCGGCAGGTGAACGAGCCGCGCTTTTCTTTCGGGGTCGTCATTTCCTATTCGACGGACGGCGGCGAAAGTTATGAAACGCTGGAAACATCGTTTTTTACCAACAACCTGATTTCCTGCGCTGTGCGCGCACACGGGGAAGCCAACGCGGCGCTTCGCGAAATCCTGACCGCCGCGCCGGAGGCGATGCTCCAGCCCTGGCTGCTTTTCTACAGTGCCCACGACAAGAAAACATCCGCCAACTATTACACGCGGGGATACCTGTACAATTACCAATAAAAGAAACCGGCCATGAAAAATATGAGATTTTTCCTTTTGGCAAGCCTGGCAACCTTGCTGTTGTCCGCTTGCTCGACCACGACCATGTTGAAAGTAACCGGTCGTCCCGGTACCGTCATTTCCGATGCGTCCGGACAGGCGCTGGGTACCATCCGGCCGGACGGAACGGAATCGTTTAAGATTGACAGGAAAGATTATTACGCCTTTCTTCTCGCCCGGGAGCCGGGCGCCCAGTATCCGGTCCCCTTCGCCATGGATTTCAACAATGCCAGTTTCCGCGCTGGATTGGTCAAAACCGCAGTGGCGGTTGGGGGCGTTACAGCATCTGTCGGCCTCTTGATGGAGGTGGTTGGTGCGCGAGTGGGTTCTTCTGAGACGACGATAGGTGGTCTAATCGCAGCATTGGCAGGGCTGGCAGTTGCCACGCCCTGTGCCCTTGCATTGGAAAGACATGACATCAGTAACGGATATCGCCTCCACGAAAACCAGACGCTGAACAATGACCTCCGGGTACGCACCAGCGGCTCGCCCACCCGGTGCAACATTCCCCAAAACAGTCTGATATCCAAGCCGAAAGCGTCCGTCAAGAAACGCCAGGTGGCAAAGCCGCAGGAAGTCAGCGCACCGGAGGCGGACGCAGCGCCCACAGCCAGGAAAATCCTGCTGCACCAGAGCAAGGAAGAAGCCGTAGCCGCCGCGAAGAAAGCCATCCAGGACTATGACGGCATCCTGGAACTGCGCCGTACCGTCATCGGCGGCGGCCTTTCCGCCTTTGACCTCTACGACGGCCAGACCCTCATCGAGCGCCATACCTACGTAGAAAGCAAGTAAACAAAAGGGGCAAAAATATTCCACCATTTTCATAATAATCAATCATTTAACTTTTTATTGTATGAAAAAAATTCTTCTCATTCTGTCATGTTGTGCATGGGTTCTCACTTTGGTCTCTTGCAACCCCATATCTGGAAATCTGCCCATATCTGGAAATCTGACAGGCTCTGTCTGGGAAGGCATTGAAGAACTACCCTATGTGACCAACAAATATGAATTGACCTTCCAAAACACCACTGTTACTTATAAACAGATAACAACCGACAAGGAAACCGGCAAATCTGACCCGCCTCTTGTTCGTGCATTCTCCTACCAGTATGATAAACCCAATATTACATTCGTTACAAGTAGCGGCGTCTATTATGGCACCATTGTAGATGATTGTTTAACTGTAGGCTGGTATTCGCACGTCAGCTACTGCACAAAATTCTATCGAAAAAAGTAAAGAGACTGGTTCTCCTCCAAAACCCAGACGGTTTATCATGGTTGATTTTGGACAGATTTTGCTGTAATCCGCGTTTTTTGAGAAAGCCCTGCACGATGGTGTGCGGGGCTTTTTTGCACTTACGTGTAACACTTTGAAAAAAACGGCATTTTTTATCGTACCTTTGCAGCAAACCAAAGCTTGTATGACGATGAAAAAACTTCTTCTCATTTGCCTTCTCGCCGCCATCTCCTGCGGGAAGGACACGCCGGAAACGGAAAACCGGCCAGATGCCGGACAGCATGGGATAACCCACGGCATGATAGTCTTGGGCGACCGTCTGGAAGACCCTTATTCCGTGGACCATATGTCGGAAGCCCTCCGTTCCCTGTATCCGACGAAAACGGGGTTGCAGCGGGTTGTCCCGACCGATTACTATGTACGTTTCCTCCCCCGGACGGAGGAGGAATACGGTCGCCTGCTGGCCGCAGGACTGTGGCTGCAGGACCATCCGGTGGATTACCGGATTGTGCAGGAAGGCGATTATTACCACGACCCTGCCGTTCCGGAAGGAGACTATACCTGGCAATATACGGTTGTGCCCACGGACTTTGCCTTTCCGGACGGGATTCCCTGCGAGGTGCTGGACGAATGCTATCTGCCCGAGCATGACCCGCAGACAAAAGCGGATACGGGCATTGACTGGCTCTCTGTCGAGCGGGAGGCTTATCGCTTGAGCGGGAATGGGGATGCCTGGTGTCCGGGCACCAAGGCCGGTGATTGCCCGAAAGGGCGGATAGCCATCGTGGACGACGAGGTGGACGATGAACCGGCCGGCGTCAAGGGCGTACTGGTCTGCTGCAATTCCTTTGTCAAATTCAGCACTGCCTATACGGACGAGGAGGGCTATTATGAATTGCCCCGGGCGTTTTCCTCCCATGCGCGTTACCGGCTCGTTTTCCAGAATGTCAAGGGCTTTTCCCTGGGCTTCAACCTGGTCCTCGTCCCCGGTTCCGTATCTACCCTGGGGGAACAGTCGCCTTCGGGCGTCAGCATTGTCGTGGACAAGCATTCCGAGCGGAAACTGTTTACCCGTTGTGTGGTGAACAACGCGGGATATGATTATTGGGATGCGTGCGAGGGGCGCAGTGAAAGTCTGTCCACGCCTCCCGGGAATTTCCGCCTGTGGCTTTTCCCGGATTTGTCCGGGGCGCTTCCCCTGATGCTCCAGCAAGGGGTGCTGGTGGACAACACCATCGTTTCGGAATGGCTGGGAGAATATGCCACGCTGGTGAAGCGTTTCCTCCCGGACGCCCTGCTGGGGCTGCTCGGTGCGAGCAATTACCGCACCGTATATGCTGCTGCTACCAAGCAGTTTGCGCACGCCAGCCACTATATGCAGGCCGGGACGGAATGGTGGGACAGCCTCGCGTCCTTTTACCTGCAGTCTTTTGTCTTGTCCGGGGCCCGCAGCAGCGTAGGAGCGGGGACGGAGGAGAATGCCGGGTATTGCGAGCTTGCGGAGATGTGGGCCGGGTATCTGCAAACTTTGCTGATGCGGGAACGCTATGGCACAGATATGCCGGTATATGGCGCTTCCCATTGGTTTTTCCCGCAGTTGTTCCTTTATCTGGACGAGCGCGGGCTGGACCGGTTCAAAATCTTTGCCGGCCTGACCTCCGACGTGACGGACAAGCAGGGGCTGCAGCAGCGTTTACAGAGCCTCTATCCGGAATACAGGAGCACGATTGCGCAGGCCTTTGCCCGATATCAATAAATAACCTCTTAATATTTACAGTATGAAAGACTTTCATGATGACCCCCGCATAGGACGCTATGCGGACGTCCTGATGGACCGGCAGTTCAAGCGCACCTTCGGCAGTGACAAGAACAAGCGCCTCACGGAACTCCTGCTCCAGGCACTCATCCCCGAACACCGGATTGAATCCATCGAATTCGTCACACAGGAACACATCAATCCCTTCCCGGCGGGAAAGGATGCCCGCATCGACGTGGAATGCACCGACAAAGACGGGACGCGTTTCGTCGTCGAGATGCAACTCGCACGGCAGGACGCCTTCTACGAAAGGGCC
>JAGAFI010000137.1 GCA_017612675.1 Bacteroidales bacterium | reverse complement strand
ATTTCAGCATGCGGATTTTCAATGCGGACGGCTCGCAGGCGCAGATGTGCGGCAATGCGACACGGTGTATCGGGTTGTATGTCCACGAAAAAGGCCTGACGGACAAGACGGACATCAGCCTGGAAACACTGTCCGGCATCAAGCACATCCGCCTGCACATGGATGCGGACGGGCAGGTGGGGGCCGTGTCTGTGGACATGGGGCCGTTCCGCTGCGCCGAAACCTTGCAGGAAGTGTCCGCCGCGGGGAGAACCTTTGCGGGGCGCATCGTCGATGTCGGCAATCCCCATTTCGTCGTATTTGCGGACGAAGGGGCGCAGGCGCAAATTGACCGCTTCGGTCCCGGCATTGAACACGCACCGCTGTTCCCCCGGCGCACCAACGTGGAATTTGCCCGCCTGACCGCGCCGGGCCATATCCGGATGCGTGTCTGGGAGCGGGGGAGCGGCATCACGATGGCTTGCGGCACCGGCGCCTGTGCGACGGCGGTGGCCGCCCGGAAGGCCGGACTGACAGGAGACCGCTGCACCGTGGAGATGGACGGTGGCTCATTGGAAATCGGCATCGGCGCGGACGGTCATATCCGGATGACCGGCGGCGCGCGCATCGTATTTGAAGGAACCATCCATGTATAGCATCAACGAACAATATGCCCGCCTCTCGCAGCGTTATCTCTTTTCGGAGATTGCCGCCCGGGTGGCCCGCCATGCCGCCCTGCATCCGGAGGCGGAAATCATCCGGATGGGTATCGGAGACGTCTCCCGTCCGCTGGCCCCCGCCGTCGTGGAAGCGATGCACCGGGCGGTGGACGAATGTGCCTGTGCCGCCACGTTCCGGGGGTACGGGCCCGAACACGGATACGGCTTCCTGCGCGAAGCCATCGTGGCAAACGATTACAGGGGCCTTGGCATCCGTCCTTCGGACGTGTTCATCAGCGACGGGGCGAAGAGCGACACCGGGCACATCGGGGAACTGTTCGCGCGGGGAAACCTCGTGGGCATCACCGACCCGGTCTATCCGGTCTATGTGGATGCCAATATCTTGCAGGGCAACCGGATACAGTTCATTCCCTGCGATGAATCCAACGATTTTACGGGGGAGATTCCGGAAAATCGCGTGGACATCCTCTATCTGTGCTATCCCAACAATCCGACCGGGGCGGCCATCCGGCGCGACAAGTTGCAGAAATGGGTGGACTACGCCCTTGCAAACGGAAGCATCATCCTGTATGACGCCGCTTACGAAGCCTTTATCCGCGACCCGGACATGCCCCATTCCATTTATGAAATCGAGGGGGCGAAAGCCTGCGCCATCGAATTCCGGAGCTATTCGAAGACGGCGGGCTTCACGGGCATCCGCTGCGGTTTTACGGTCGTTCCGGCGGAACTGGGCCCGCTGAACGCCATGTGGGAACGGCGGCAGGGCTGCAAGTTCAACGGGGCTTCCTATATTTCCCAGCGCGGTGCGGAGGCCGTCTATACCCCGGAAGGGCAGCGGCAAGTGCGCGAAACCATCGATTATTATCTTGGAAATGCGTCCATCATCCGGCAGGCGCTCTCCGAGGCGGGGCTGCATCCGGTCGGCGGGGACAATTCGCCGTATGTCTGGGCGGAAACGCCGGATGGCATGGATTCGTGGAAATTTTTCGATATTTGTCTGGAGAAAACGGGCGTGGTCGTCACCCCGGGCGCCGGTTTCGGAAAAATGGGCGAGGGACGCCTGCGCATTTCCGCTTTCGGCGAGCGGGAACAGGCCGTGCGGGCCATGGGAAAACTGGTGGAATGGATAAGGAAATGAACAAGGCGACATTGATTTTGCAGGACGGCAGCCGGTACGAGGCGCGGTCTTTCGGCAGCGAGCGCTCCGTGGCGGGGGAACTGGTGTTCTACACGGCCATGACCGGCTATCCCGAAAGCCTGACCGACCCCTCTTACGCCGGGCAGATTCTGGTGCCGACCTTTCCGATGATAGGCAATTACGGTGTGCCGGACGATGAGATGGAAAACGGGGTTTCCCGGCATTTCGAGTCCGAAAAGATTCATTGTGCGGCACTTGTCATTTCCGATTATTCCAGCCGGTACAGCCACTGGGACTCCAGCCGGAGTCTCGGGACATGGCTGAAACAGCATGACGTTCCGGGCCTGTGCGGCATTGATACCCGTGCGCTGACCCAGAAACTCCGGGACCAGGGGTCCATGCTCGGCAAAATCGTTTTCGGGAATGATGACATCCCCTTTGTGAATCCGGACAGGTTGCACCTCGTCTCGCAGGTGTCCACCCCGGAAGTCCGCTGCTACGGGAAGGGGCGCTTCAAGGTGCTGCTGGTGGATTGCGGGATGAAAAACAATATCCTGCGCTGCCTGTTGCGCTATGACGTGACGGTCAAGCGCGTTCCTTGGAATTATGACTTCACGGCCGAGGAATATGACGGACTGTTCATCTCCAACGGCCCGGGCGACCCGGCGATGTGTACGGAGACCATCGGGCACCTGCGGAAGGCCCTCGGGCGGGAAGAACCGATTATGGGCATCTGCCTCGGCCACCAGCTGCTTGCCCTCGCCGCCGGCGCTTCTACCTATAAGTTGAAGTACGGCCACCGGGGACACAACCAGCCCGTGCGCATCCCCGGCACCCACCGCTGTTTCATCACGTCGCAGAACCACGGTTTCGCCGTTGACCCCGCCACGCTGCCGGCAGATTGGGAACAGCTGTTCGTCAATCTCAACGACGGTACTTCGGAAGGCATTGCCCACAAGAGCAAGCCGTTCTTTTCCACCCAGTTCCATCCGGAAGCATCCAGCGGCCCCGTCGATACGCAGTCGCTGTTCTCCCGCTTTTTCTCCTACATGGAGGCACGCGCCAAATGAAGAAAGAAAAAATACTCCTTCTGGGCTCCGGCGCCCTGAAAATCGGACAGTCCGGTGAGTTTGACTATTCCGGCTCGCAGGCGCTCAAGGCCTTGCGCGAAGAGGGGATGACGACGGTGCTCGTCAACCCCAATGTCGCCACTGTCCAGACCTCCGAAGGCATTGCGGACACGACCTATTTCCTGCCGCTGACCGCGGAGTTCGTCGCAAAAGTCATCGAGAAGGAACGCCCGGATGCCATCATGCTGTCTTTCGGCGGGCAGACCGCGCTGAACTGCGGCATCGACTTGTACAAGAGCGGGGTGCTGGAGAAATACGGCGTCCGCGTCCTCGGCACGCCGGTGGAAGCCATCATCCATACGGAGGACCGGGACCTGTTCGCGCAGATGATGAACGCCATCGGGGTGAAGACCGCCCGGAGCGAAGCCGTGGATTCCATCCCGGATGCGCTGCGCGTCGCGCGGGACATCGGGTATCCGGTGATTGTCCGGGCCGCCTACACGCTCGGGGGGCTGGGTTCCGGTTTCTGTTCGGGAGACGACGAACTGCGCGAGGTGGCCGCCACCGCCTTTGCCTATTCCCCGCAGATTCTCATCGAGAAGTCGCTGAAAGGCTGGAAGGAAATCGAATACGAGGTGGTGCGGGACTGCTACGACAACTGCATCGCGGTGTGCAACATGGAAAATTTCGACCCGCTGGGCATCCACACCGGGGAAAGCATCGTCGTCGCCCCCTCGCAGACGCTCGACAACCACGAGTACCACCGGCTCCGGGAGATTGCCATCCGGATTGTGCGCCACGTGGGCATCATCGGCGAATGCAACGTGCAGTACGCCCTCGACCCGGATTCGGACGATTACCGCGTCATCGAAGTCAATGCGCGGCTGAGCCGTTCCTCCGCCCTTGCTTCCAAGGCCACCGGTTATCCGCTCGCCTTCGTGGCGGCGAAACTGGGCCTGGGATTCGGCCTTGACGAAGTGCCCAATGCCGTGACGGGGGAGACCTCGGCCTGTTTCGAACCGGCGCTGGATTATGTCGTCTGCAAGATTCCCCGCTGGGATTTGGGCAAATTCGACGGCGTTTCCAAGGAACTCGGTTCTTCTATGAAATCCGTCGGCGAAGTGATGGCCATCGGCCGTTCCTTTGAGGAAGCCGTCCAGAAAGGGCTGCGGATGATTGGGCAGGGTTTGCGCGGTTTTGTGTGCAACGGCGCTGACATCCCGGACATCGACGCGGAACTCGCCCATCCCACGGACAAGCGTGTGCTGGCCATCGAAAAGGCCTTTGAACGGGGTGACAGCATCGACCGCATCCATGGAATTACGAAAATCGACAAGTGGTTCCTCTTCCGGCTGGAAAATATTTTCCGCTGCAGCCGCGCGCTTTCCCGAATCGGACGCATCGCGGATTTGGATGCCGGGACCTTGTCGGATGCCAAGAAAATGGGCTTCTCCGACTATCAGATTGCCGCCCTCGTGCAGGATTCCGGCATCCCGGACGCTCATGCGCGGGGCCTCGCCGTCCGGAAGCACCGCCTTTCGCTGGGCATACGCCCCTGCGTGAAGCAGATAGACACGATGGCAGGGGAGTATCCCACCCACACCAATTATTTGTACCTGACCTACAACGGCAGCAAGAACGACGTGGCCTTCGAGCGCGACGGCAAGTCGGTCGTCGTACTGGGCAGTGGCGCGTACCGCATTGGCAGCAGCGTGGAATTTGACTGGTGCGGGGTTACGGCGGTCAAGAAAATCCAGGGAATGGGGCTGCGTGCCGTCATGGTCAATTACAACCCGGAGACGGTCAGCACCGATTACGATGTCTGCGACCGGCTTTTCTTCGACGAACTTTCGCTGGAACGCGTGCTGGATATCTGCGACATGGAACAGCCCATGGGGGTCATCGTTTCTACGGGCGGGCAGATTCCCAACAACCTGGCCCTCCAGCTGGATATGCAGGGCGTGCGGATTCTCGGCACCTCGGCGCGGTCCATCGACATGGCGGAAGACCGGCAGAAATTCTCCAGTCTCTGTGATACGCTCGGGATTGACCAGCCCCGCTGGAAGGAACTTTCCACGATTGACGACGTTCATGCCTTTGCGGACGAGGTGGGACTGCCTATCCTGATACGGCCTTCGTATGTGCTTTCCGGTGCGGCCATGAAAGTGGTGTTCAGCCGGGAAGAACTGGAATCGTCCCTGCGCCATGCGGCGGTCGTCAGCCCGGAGCATCCGGTCGTGGCTTCGGAATTCCTGCAGCGCGCCAAGGAGGTGGAAATAGATGCCGTGGCGCAGAACGGGGAGATGAAGTGTTACGCCATCAGCGAGCATATTGAATACGCCGGCGTCCATTCGGGCGATGCCACCGTGGTGTTCCCCGCCCAGAAACTTTATTACGAGACCATCCGGCGCATCAAGAAGACGGCCTCCAAAATCGCCGCGGCCTTGCAGATTTCCGGACCTTTCAACATCCAGTTCCTCGCGCGGGACAACGAACTGAAAGTCATCGAGTGCAACCTGCGGGCCTCGCGCAGTTTCCCCTTCGTGTCGAAAATCTCGAAGTTCAATTTCATCGGCATGGCCACGGAAGTGATGCTCGGACGGCCTGTCGGCACCTATGACAAGACCTTTGCGGACATCGATTATGTCGGTGTCAAATGTTCCCAGTTTTCGTTTGCGCGTTTGCTGAACGCCGATCCGGTACACGGGGTGGATATGGCGTCCACGGGTGAAGTCGCCTGTATCGGAGACAGTTACTACGAAGCGCTGCTCAAAGGCATGCTCTCCGTGGGCTATATGGTTCCGGCCAAAGAAAAGGGGATTCTGGTCTCCTCCGGACCGACCCATTCCAAGGTGGAACTGCTGGATGCCTGCCGGATGCTGCATGAAAACGGTTACCGCATCATGGCCACCGGCGGCACGGCGGCATTTCTGGAAGCGCACGGCATCCCTTCTGTCGTTGTCCACTGGCCGGACAGCAGCAAGACGCCCAACGTACTGGACGCCATCGGGCGGCATGAAATCGATTTGGTAATCAATATCCCCAAGAATTTCAGCGAGCGGGAGTTGCAGAACGGCTACCTGATACGCCGCAAGTCCGTGGACCACAACATCCCCCTGATTACGAATGCCCGGCTGGCCGCCGCATTTGTCCATGCCGTGTGCAAAATCGGCGTACAGGGACTTTCCATCAAGGCAATCAATGAGTATTAGTATTTGAATATTGCAAAAGTAGATATCGTCCTCGGCCTCCAGT
>JAGAFI010000136.1 GCA_017612675.1 Bacteroidales bacterium | reverse complement strand
TTTGACCGGGGCCCCCACAGTATCGTGGAACCGGCGGTGTATGGCATTCCTGTCGCGTACGGCCCCCGTTTCGGCTCCCATTACCATTGTGTCGGGTTGCAGGAATGCGGCGGCGGCCAGGCGGTGCGCGATGCCGCCGGACTCTGTGCCTGGTATGACCGCCTGACAGGGGAGCCCGCGACCTTGCAGGCCGCAGGAAATGCGGCGCGTCAGTATTGCGAAAAGGGTGCCGGTGCGGCGCAGGCCATCCTGCGTGAGATATTCCCCCCGGAAAACGGGTAGCTGCCTACGCTTCTTCCGCCTGCGCGAAAATCCAGTCCACGAATTCCCGGAATGCGCCTTCGCCCCCGTGCTTGCGGGTGACGTAATCCGGTGTGAAAGTCCCTTCGATATACGCCCCGCCCGGGATGGCGCTGATGCCGGCGGCTTGCAGCAGGGCCAGGTCCCCGAGGTCGTCCCCGATATAGGCCGTTTCCGACAGGGGGATGCCGAGCCGTGCGCAGAGCCCTTGGGCACAGGCCAATTTGTCGTGGATACCCTGCATGACGTAGTCCACCTGCAGCTTTTTGGCGCGGTTGGCGACAATGACCGTATCCTCCGACGTGATGATGCCGACGGGAACGCCCTGCGCGTGCGCTTTCGCCACGCCGCCACCGTCATAGGTGCTGAAACGTTTCCATTCGTTGCCCGTTTGGTCGTAATACATGCCGCCGTCCGTCCAGACGCCGTCGATGTCGGTGAGAATCAGCCTGGGTTTGTCCATGATGCGCTATTTCAGGAAAGAGGGATAGATGATTTCATTCATGGGGACGTCCACCGTGAGGGTTTTCCCCACGACTTCGTCCAGTTGCCCCCATTTGTAGCCGTCGCCCGGGGAAAGGAGGTGAAGGTCTTCCGCCCGGACGGTCTCGCCGGCTTTCATGTCCCGCCGCGTTGCGATGGAACGCTCCAGTTTCTTGCGCGAACCCTCGACGCTCCGCTCGATGTACAGGTCTTTCGTCCCCAGCCATTTCTCGGCTATCCGGATGTCCCGCACCATGCGGTACACCCCGTCCGGGCCCAGGGAACCGGCCTGGTCCGTGCCTTTCATGCGGCGGTCTATCGTGATGTGCTTTTCGATGATTTCCGCCCCCATCCCGACGGCCACGACCGGGGCGGAGATGCCGATGGTGTGGTCGGAAAACCCGATCCGGTATTGCCCGTAATGTTCTTTCAGGTATAATATCGTGTTGAGGTTCAGGTTGTCCGGACGGGTGGGATATTCGGATACGCAGTGCAGGATGGCGATGTCGTCATGGTAGCGGGTGATGACCGCAAGGGCGGCATCCAGTTCTTGCCGGCCGGCCATCCCCGTTGACAGGATGACGGGGATTTTCGTTTCGGCCATCGCCGCCAGCAGCGGCAGGTTCGTCAAGTCCCGGCTGGCCACTTTGAGGTAGTCGGGCGTGAAAAGCTTCAGCAGCGACAGGCAGCCCGTGGCGCAGAGCGTTTCGACGAAATCGAGACCTTTGGCTTTTGCATAATGGTAAACTTCCGCGTGTTCTTCGTCCGAAAGTTCCAGGAAAGCGCGGTGCTCGCCGTAGGTGCGTCCGAATGAGTTCGGGGTATCGTAGATACGCTGCATCTGCGAAGCGGACAGTTCCTCGTTCAGGTCCCGTTTGGTCAGTTTGACGGCATTGATGGGCTTGAGGTCCAGCCCGAAGACGTCTTCCCGGACGGGGCGGCAGACCAAATCGACAATCAGCTTTGCGATGTCCACCGAGCCGTTGTGGTTCTGGCCGATTTCCCCGATGATATAGGTTTCTCCCTGGGTTATCATGTGGCGAGCTTCTTACTTGGAATTGTTGGCAATTTGCCGCACCATCCCCTCGACGAGGCGCGGGCGGGCATTGATATAGCGGAACAGCGCTTCAAAAGAGTTCTTGTCTGCGATGGCCGCGTAGATTTCCCTGGCGGCATCGAAGTCCTGCGCCGTATCGATGGTCAGGCGGACGTGCCGGTTTTCCAGGACGACGGGTGGCACCGGCAGCCATTCGAGCCGGAAATCTTCCGGATGCGTATAGATATAGTTCGTGACATGCTCGTGGTACAGCGCATCCTGCGTACATGCCGCCGCTTTCTGCAAGGCGGCCAGCGTCACGTATTCCGTCCAGAAACCGTAATGCGTTTTGATGGCGGGCGTGCCGGCGACATCGAATCCGATGTAGTCTGCATCCGACATGTTTGCCCGGGCAATCAGGGCCTCTATGGCGGGGACATTCAGGAAAGGATTGTCCGAGCAGACGCGGATGATGCGCGTTTTCCCGTAGCGGCGGGCCGCTTCGATGAAGCGCTGGAGCACGTCCTGTTCCGCTCCCCGGTAGCAGGGGACGTTCCGGGCCCGGCAGATGGCTTCCAGCGTGTCATTGACGGGTGCAGTCGAAGTGGCTACGATGCAGTCTGCGCCCCGGATGCCGGCGAGCTTGTCCAGCATCAGCTCGAAAATGCCCTTCTGCCCGCAGAAAGGAAGCAGGATTTTGTTCGGCAGGCGGGTCGATCCCAGACGCGCCTGGATGATGAAAGCGAGGTCCCCCATGGTGTTCTATACCCGAATTTTCCACCGGCGGTGGCTCCACAGGTAATTCGCCGGCGCGTTTTGGATGCTTTCTTCCAGCATGCCGTAGTAGCGTTGCATGATGGCTTCCACGGACATTTGGGACGCGTCGTCGCAAAGGGTCTTGAAGCGCAGTTCATAGCGCCCCTGCCGGATGCGGGCCATTTCCAGGTAGGTAACGGCAAAACCGTATTTCTGTGCCAGGCGCGCGGCGGCGGTCATGGTGTGGGTGCGCTGGTGCAGGAATTCGATTTCCAGCCCGGCGCCCTGTCCGTTGTACGGGCTTTGGTCCGTGTTGAAGAAATATACCTTTTTTTCGTTGCGGTGCTCGATGACATAGCGCAGGGTGCTGGCGGATTCGACATAGCCTTCGTATTTCCCGCCGCATTGCAGGGGCGCAGCCCGGTTGTACCGGATGATGTCGTCCCATACGGCGCTGGAGAAGCGTTTGTAGGTGACGACGAAATTGTCCCGCCGGATGCAGGAGGTGACACCTTGCGGGATGAACGATTCGATGCCGCCGATGAGCTCCCAGTTGCCGGTATGCCCGGTCATGATGACGACCCCGGGGGCCTGTGCGTACAGGCGTCCCACTTCTTCCATGCCGACGGCTTCCGCCAGTTTCGCGCGGCGCAGGCGCTTTTCCGTACAGCCGCCGAACCAGAGGGTCTCCACGATGAGTTCCGAGAAATGCAGGTAGAAGGCTTTTTTGATGGCGACGATTTCGGCGTACTTTTTCTCCGGGAAGGCGCGGGAGAGGTTGATGGTCACCACGTCCCGCCGGTATCCGAGCACCCCTCCCACCAGCCATGCCAGCCATCGGGCATTGAAATAGTGGACTTTCAGCGGCAGGGCTGCGAGCAGGCGCAGGACGGCGCGCAGGAGGAATACGGACAACTGCTTCATCGTTGCAAAGATAACCGAAATTGTATGTTTTTCAAACCATCCTCCCGATAATATTTTTTCTCCCCTGCGCGGGCAGGAAGCGGAGAAGGGTTGCCGGAAGACGCTTGCCGGCGCCCTTATTTTGCGTCAGCGGGATAGAGACGCCACTGGAAATCCGTTTCGGAACGGACGGAAAGCGCTGCGTACAGGGAGGCATTGCGGGCAAGGGGTGGCAGGCGGGTGGCGAAGCGGCAGGTCTTGCCCTGCACCTCACATTCCAGGACCAGTTGCGTGGACGGTGTCCCGGCGCCGGGCAGGGGGCTGTCGTTGGGAAAACAGGTCAGCGTCGCGTCCGGGTACCGGGCGAAAAGCCCGATGTCGCAGGGCAGCGGCAGCGTGACGGGACGCTGGAGCAGGGCGGAGGGACGGAAACCTTCCGTCCGTAGTACTTCCGCGCTGGCATTGGCGTCCAGCAGGTACAGGCGCGGCGATTCCAGCAGGGTGTAGCCGCCAAGCCGGTTTTCCACTTCCGCCAGGGTGATGCGGCAGCGCAGGGGCGTCAGCCGGATGTCGGCCTGCCCGCCTGCAGCCACCCCGGCGACACCGCTTTGCACCGGGGCTTGCGGGGCGTCGTCGCGGAAACCGATTTCCAGCCGCTCGAGGGTTTCGTACCGGCGGATGGCGCTTTCGTTCAGGTCGAAGGGGCAGTTGGCGATGGCGGCGATGCGCTTGTCCGCCCCGTTCCGGCTGCGGTAGAGAAGGGTTCCGGAGGGGCAGTTGTCCCAGCGCATCCGCCCGTCCAGCAGGAGCAGCCCCTCCTCGTTATATGCCAGGATGTCGAGTTTCCGCACCGGGGCTTCCGCATGAATGCGGAGACGGAAAACGTGGGTGTCCGTTGCGGGCAGGATGGCCGGGGGCGTGGCGGGGGAAGGAGGCGCGGATGCCGGTTTCCGGCATCCGGAAACCGAAAAGGCCGGGGCCGACAAGGTTAGCAATAATAATGTGCAAGGGAGCAGAGGGCTCCGCGGCGGGTGCCGCCAGGAGAAAAGTGGCTTCGGCCTTTTGGTTT
>JAGAFI010000135.1 GCA_017612675.1 Bacteroidales bacterium | reverse complement strand
TCAAGCGCAACCAGCTCACCGCCGGTCTGGCGTTCCTCTTCTAGAAACTTCGGTTTCCTTTACAAGACGAAGCGTCCGGGATTGCTCCCGGGCGCTTCAATTTTCTGAAATCAGATTATTTGCCTATCTTTGCAGTCCGCAAAAACGGAGGTGTGGCCGAGTGGTCGATGGCGGCAGTCTTGAAAACTGTTGAACGGCAACGTTCCGGGGGTTCGAATCCCTCCGCCTCCGCAAAAAAATGAAGCGCCCGGGAGCAATCCCGGACGCTTCGTCTTGTAAAGGAAACCGAAGTTTCTAGAAGAGGAACGCCAGACCGGCGGTGAGCTGGTTGCGCTTGACCGTATAGTTGCTGGAATTGTAGCGGTTCAGCATACCCATATCATAGCCAACCTGGAAGCGGATCATATCGTTGAACTGGAGGCCGACACCGGCTCCCAGCATCACGTCGAAGCGCTGCAGGCTGTCATTGTCCTGGAGACGGTCATAGGTGGTGCTGCCGGAGATGATCTTGGAAGCCACGGCGATGGAAGCGCTCGGACCGGCATATGCAAAGAAACGCAGGCCGCTGCCGATATCGGTGCCAAAGCTGAAGTGCAGGGAACATTGATGAAGCTGTCCTGCTGCTTGCCCTCGAGCTTGAGGCCGAGAATGGAAGTGGCGTTGCTCTTGGAGGCCATACCGAAGTACACGCCCGGGGTGAAGTTGATGCCGGCGGCGATGGGCACCGTGTAGCCCATACCGACATAGAAACCGTTCAGAGGAGTTCTTTCGGTAGAGGAGCTTCCGGATTTGACAACCTCAGTGGAGGAAAGGTAACCGGCGCCGATAGAAGCCTGCGCGAACGCGGGGGCGCTGGCGAGCAGCACGAGGGCTGCAGAAAGAAGGGTAACAATCTTTTTCATAATTATAATGATAATGTATTGTGTAGTTCCAGTGTCATTTCGGACAGGGTCCGAAAGGAAGATGCGAAAATCGCGCCAAATGTTGCAGTTGACACTTTGCCCGGCCTAGGCGAGCCGCTTCTCCAGGCGCTCGCGGATGGCCGCGATGAACCGGGCCGAGTTGACCGTCTGAGGCGTGACGCCCTCCATCAACACCACCGTGCCCAAGGAGGTGGCGATGCCCTCGCTGGTGGGCTATTCGATGCGTCAGGCCAAGGCGGAACTGGTCCGCAGCGGACTGGTCCTGGGGCGGCTCATCTACGTCCGCGACATCGCTACCAACAACGTGCTGCGCCAGCAGCGCGGCGGCGTGGACATCAAGGCCGGGACTCGCCTCGCAAGCGGCACCACCATCAACCTGGTGGTGGGCCTCAGTCCCAACGACAATATGACCTACGTGCCGAAGCTGGTCGGCAAGCAGTACCTGCACGCTACGGACCTCACGCAGGAAAGTTCCCTCAACGTGGGCAAACTGCATTTCGACGAGACGGTCAAGACCTATGCCGACTCCGTGAGCGCCTTCGTGTACCAGCAGCGCCCTTCCGGCTCCGAGAAGGTGCGGATGGGTTCCGAGGTCACGATGTCGCTGAGTCTCGACCCCGCCAAGCTCCCCGCGAACAACGCCAAGAAATAGGGGATGCAGGAATCAGACGGGATGTTTGAACACTTCCGGCTGGAAGTGGATCCGGGGCAGGCGCCTCTGCGGATCGACAAGAAGGTGTTTTATCTGGAGGATGCTACAAAAGAGAAATCTTTAGATTCGACTGAGTAGAAATAGGGCGCATCCCTGAAACAATTAGTGTCGAGAGAATAAGTAAAGAATTAATTATAAGCAAATTACTATATTATGGAAGTACCATTTCAAAGAGACTTATCTAAGTGCGGATTAATTAGATTGGAGCTAATAATCGATGACAATCCGTATTTTTTTATGCTTGATACAGGTGCCACTACAAATTTCATCACACCGGAAGCAGCTTGGCGATTGGGAGACAGGGTTCGGGCTGTTGGGATAGGGCGCACAAGTGGTTATGGTAAAAGATTGAGCCGCAAAGAGCAGATTGTGGCGATATCTTTTGATTTTAACGATGAGCGACTAGTGTTGGAGTTTAATATTACCGGCCCCAAGCAGTTCCATCTGTTAGATAAGTCTGGTTTTCATTTAGACGGGATACTTGGCTCGACTTTTCTTTATCGTAGTAAAGCGGTAATTGATTATGCGGATCTAGTGATAAGGTTTGACAAAGATAGAGAGCAAAAGGATTTGGAGGAAATCGATTAGTTCGTACATTGGCCCCATCGTTTGTCCCGCTGTCCCAGACCATAGGGATTGCAATTTAGAGCTCGCATGGCGAAAGGAAGATTATCAATCAAAATGGTGTAATATGGTTCCCGCTAATCCGATTTAAAGGTCTGTTTCGTGGCTATTTTAGTAGCGCAAGGTAGAGGTGGATGTAACAGGGTAGATCACAAAAAGTGTGAACAAAAGTGTGAACAAAAAAAGTAACCCGCTCAGTTTGAGCGGGTTACTGTGGTGCTGGGAAGAATCGAACTGCCGACACAAGGATTTTCAGTCCTTTGCTCTACCATCTGAGCTACAGCACCAGGTTTGGGAATGCAAAGATAGATAAAAATCTTGAAGTCCCAAATTTTTTGTATATATTTGAAATATGACACAGGCCTACTACATACAGGTCTTGCTTCCTTTACGGCTGGATTGGGAACCGTGGTACACGTGTCCGGAGCCATTGGAGACCGGCAAACGGGTGATGGTGCGTTTTGCAAAGCGGAGCTATACCGCCGTCGTCCGGCGCTGTACGGACAGGCCCGACATGGACACGGCCCGCATCCTCTCCATTTCCGCCATCGCGGAAGACCTGCCACCCATCCGGCCCGAAGAGTTTCGCCTGTGGGAATTTCTGGCCGATTATTACCTCTGCACCCTCGGCGAAGTATTCAAGGCCGCCTATCCGGATTCCAAAGTCCAAGGGGAACGGGAGGCCGCCCGGAAAGCGGAAGCGGTCCCGGCCTGCGGACAGGGGCCAGCGGCATGGCCTCCGCCGGAAAAACCGGGCCTGCTCATTGCCGGAAAACGTCTGGACAGTTATCTCCCCCACATCCGCCGCAGCTTGGCAGCAGGCCGGGATGTCCTCCTGCTGATTCCGGAAATCAAGGACGGCGGCATCCTGAAAAAAGGGTTGGAACAAGCGTTTCCCGGACAGGTGCTGTCCTATACCTCCCGCAACACCGCAGCCGTACGGCGCAAAACCGTCCATGCCCTGCGGGGAAACGGGGCAGGGCGTATCGTAATCGGGACACGAAGCGCCATCTTCCTGCCATTCAGCCGATTGGGACTCATCATCGTGGACAACGAACAGGATACGTCCTACAAACAGGCGGACAGCGCCCCGCGCCTGCACGCCCGTGATGCTGCGGTCGTCCTCGGCAGCATCCACAAGGCGGAAGTCCTGCTGGGCAGCGCCTGCCCATCGCTGGAATCGCTACAGAACGTACGCCGGGGCAAATACCGACTTCTTCCACCCCCCGCCAACCCGGACTTCCCCGCTTTCGAATTAATCGACATCAGCGAAGAAAAACGGAAGAACGGCATGCTGGGGCTTTTCTCCCGCCGCCTCCTTACCCGCATCATGGCCAGCACGGGAAGCATCGCCCTCATCCGGGGATGGGAAAAAGAAGACACCTTGCAGGAAGCCTGCGCCAGCCTGCTTCCGGGACGGGAGATTCGCATCCTGACCTTTTCCGAAGCCCGCCATGCGGGATTGTCGCAATTCGGGCTGGTGGGGGTCATGCAGGCGGATTTCCTGAACGGAAAGAACGGTTTCCGGGGAGACGAGCGTGCCATCCAAAGCGTGGCGTTGCTCCGGGAACTCTGCGCCGGAACCCCGCTGGTCATCCAAACGGCCAAATCCGACCACCGGATTTGGCGGCCCGACATGGAATCCCTGCTGCGCGAGCGGCGGGATTTCCACCTGCCCCCGTTCACCCGCCTCATCGACATACACCTGTTGGAACGGGACCCGCAGCGTTGCGCACAATGGACGGAAGCCTTGCGGAAGCGCCTGCCCGAGGCCATGGAAATGCCCACGGAAACAGGAAGCCTGCTGCGCCTGGCCTTCCCCCCGGACGCACAGCTGCCCGCCGCGAAGCGGGCGCTTCTCCGGACGCTCAAGGAGTTCGGGCAAGACTTCTCCTGCGCCGCCCACCTGTCGGTGGACGTGGACCCTTTATAAGTTCTCGAGGAAATACGCCGTGATTTTCTCGTAAAGATGCAGCCGCGCCTTGCCGGACATGTTGTGCGCGGAGCAGGGATACGGGAAATATTCCACCGGCACACCGGCCTGTACACAAGCTTGCACGAAACCAAGGGAATGCTGCCAGACCACCGTGTCGTCCATCACCCCCTGGCAAATCAGCAGGCGTGTCCGCAAATCCTTTGCCCGGGGCAGCAAAGACGTGGCGGCAAAGCCCTCCGCATTGGTCGCGGGCGTATCCATGTAGCGTTCCCCATACATGACCTCATACCATGTCCAGTCGATGACCGGTCCTCCGGCGACAGCCGCCTTGAAAACGCCGGGATGATGCACACAGAGCGACATCGCCATGAACCCGCCGAAACTCCAGCCATGCACGCCAATCCGCCCGCGGTCTATCCACGGGCAGCGCTCCAGCAAAGACGAAAGCCCCGCCATCTGGTCGGCCATCTCGACAGCCCCCAAACGGCGGTTGACGGCCTTTTCAAATGCCGCGCCCCGGTTGGTGGTGCCCCGGTTGTCCTGCACATACACGGCATAGCCCCGCTGGGCCATCACCAGTTCCCAATGGCGCAGTTTCGCCATCCACGCACCCGTCACCATTTGGGAATGAGGGCCGCCATAGACATATACAATCAGCGGATATTTTTTCGTCGTATCCAGCCCGCAGGGATACAGGAGACGGTAATAATTGTCGGTTTCCCCATCCGCCGCCTTGACCGTTCCCTGTTCAATCCGGGGCAGCCGGACGTCAGACAACGGATTGACCGGCGCCAGCAGCGGACGAATCTGCGTCCCATCTGAACGCATCAGGGTGGCGCTGCGAGGTTCCCCCATGCCCTCGCAAATATCCACGTAACACGTGCAGGCGGGGTTCATCCGGATGTCATGCCAGCGCTCCAGCGGACCTTTCGTCAGGCGTTCCGGCTTTCCGGATACCTTCCAATGTCCGTTCCGGAAGCGCAGACGCAGGCGGAACAAGTGCTGATACAAGGGCGATATCCCGGCAGATGTGTAATAGACCCAATATCCGTCCGTCCCGACGAACTGCACATCGGCATCCACCGGTGTAAGCCGGCTCACATGTCCGTCCACATCGCACAGATACAGGTTCCGGTAGCCGTCCCGGTTGTCCGTCCGATAGATGAAATGGCTTTCATCCAGGAAATGCAGACGGTCCAGCGGCTCCACCCATGCGTCGTTGTCTTCGGTCAGGATAGTTTTGACAAACGCGCCGTCAGCACTCCGGTACTGGTTCAGGTGCAAATGGTGCTGGCTCCTGTCCAGCACCTGCACGAAAAGGGAGCGCCCCGAAGGACTCCAAGCCGCCCCCGTCAGGTAACGTTCTTCCGTAAAATCGTCCACTTGCAACGTTGCCAGCACATGGCCGCATGTATCGCATACACAAGCGCCGACCCGCTCAGACGCCTGGCCGTTCATCGGATAGCGGATGCTTTGGCAAGAACCGGTGCGGATATCCGGAAGCGGGAACATGGCGACGGCACGCTCGTCCGTACGGAATACCAGCAGGCGGCTGCTGTCCGGGGAGGGAATCACACTTCCCGCACCAAGGTCAAATTCATTCCGGGACACGACACCGCCATAGCGGATGCCGGGGGTCTCGCTGACGGGAAGCCGCCATTCCCGTTGCCGCGCCGCACCTTCCTGCCAGTCCCCGTCTGCCGTCCAATGCCCGAGCAGGAACGGCTGCGACAAGGCCTTCCCCTGTGATTCGGCAGGCGAAATCATCCGCCCCTCCTGTGCCGGACAAACGGCGACCACTTGGGAAACGGCGGAAAAGGAAAACGCCAGCAGCCCAAGTACAGAAAAGGGAAAGCGTCTCATTCGTCCGCCAAAACGGGAATCTCAGACCCGGTGTACAGCTCTGAAACCGGCGCGACAAACACGATGCGATCTACGACGTACCGTTGCAGCCCCCGCCACGGCAGATAGCCGCTGTATTCTTTGTAATGCAGTTCCACGTGGTGGCCGCTGCAACGCATCAGGCTGTCTGCCACCGCTTTGTCCACCACGGAAAAATTAAACTCGTTGGACTGGATGCTCCCGCCTTTCTTGGCGCCTTTGAAGCCGCTTTGAATCAAGCGTCCCTCATAGGTCTTCCAGACCCATCCCTTGTACACAATCTGGTTGAGTTCCCCGGCTTTCACGCCCTCCCCGAGCACGAAATAGAACTTGAAAAAGACAAATCCGCCCAGCAACAGCAACAGGGCAAGCAAGGTCAGCGAAAGGACTTTTGTTTTGGTTTTCATAAGCAATGTTTTCATATAGGTACCCTACAAGCTTTCCGGATTCAATGGCAGTCGGGGTTACTTGATGCGGTACGGGGTGTCGTCATAGAGCAGAAAGCGTTTGGCTTTCCGTATCCATTTCTGTTCCTCCCCCTTGACGTGTTCCTGCACGATATCGAAGGTGATGCCGCCACGCAGGTATTCGGCCATTACCGGGTCGGAGAGTTTCGCAAACAACTGTTCGGTCATCTCGAAGCGGGAATAATGCTCCGCAAACCAACGCATCAGCTGCACGGTATGCAGCAGCGAATGGTATGGAACACCCGGGAGCAGGATAATCTGGTAGCCCGTGCATTTCTGCCCGGCATGCTGTCCGGTGGAAGGCGTAAAGGTACAGGGACGCATCAGGAC
>JAGAFI010000134.1 GCA_017612675.1 Bacteroidales bacterium | reverse complement strand
CTGCCAGTTTCGGAGCGAAACCACCCTCGTCCCCCACTGCGGTGCTCAGCCCGCGGGCCTTAAGGACTTTCTGCAGGGCGTGGAACACCTCCGCACCAATGCGGACGGCCTCGGCTTCGCTTTCCGCGCCGACCGGCCGGATCATGAACTCCTGGAACGCGATGGGCGCGTCGGAGTGGGCGCCACCGTTGATGATATTCATCATCGGAACGGGCAGTACATAGGTATTGGTGCCGCCGATATAGCGGTACAAGGGCATTTCGAGCTCTGCGGCAGCCGCTTTCGCGACGGCGAGGGAAACGCCGAGGATGGCGTTGGCGCCCAATTTGCTCTTGGTCGCCGTACCGTCCAGTTCAATCATCTTCTTGTCAATCGCACGCTGCTCGCTCGCATCCATGCCGATAATCGCGGGAGCGATAATCTTGTTGATGTTCTCCGCGGCCTTGAGAACGCCCTTTCCGCCATAGCGTTTGGGATCTCCATCCCGCAGTTCAAGGGCTTCGTTCTCACCGGTGGACGCACCGGACGGAACGGCGGCGGTGCCGACAAAACCGGAATCAAGGACAACTTCTGCTTCGATGGTGGGATTGCCTCGGGAATCGAGAATCTCACGGCCAGTTACTGAAACGATTTGCATAATTGGGTATGAATTAAAATATGATGTATTCCAAAAAACAAACAAAAATAACAATTCCGGCGCAAATAATCAACTTTTCGGCGAAATATGTATGTCCAGCTGCGGGTACGGAAAGCGGAAACCGGCTTTCGGGAGTTCCTGATAAATCCGGTTGTTGATGGAAAAATAGACCCCCCAGTAATCCTCGTTTTTCACCCACGCCCGCAGGATGAACACCACGGAACTTTCGTTCAGGGCCGACAAGGCAGTAAAGGGGTCCGCCGCGCCGGGCGTCTTGCTGTCCAGGATACGCGGGTCATCGGCCAGGGAAAGCAGCATCGCCTCACAGGCCTCCGCATCCGTGCCGTATTCCATGGCCACCGTCCATTCGACCCGGCGGATGAGGTTGCGCGTAAAGTTGTTGATGGTCCCGTTCGAAAGGGCCCCGTTGGGCAGGGACACGCTGCGGTTGTCCGGAAGCGTCAAGCGGGTACTGACGATGGACATGTCCGTCACCGTCCCGGAATAGCCCTGCGCCTCGATAAAATCCCCCACCTTGAAGGGTTTGAAGGCCAGCAGCATAAGCCCGCCGGCAAAATTCTGTACCGTACCGCTGAGCGCCATGCCGATGGCCATGCCGCCCGCCGCCAGCAGCGCCGCCAGCGACGTGGTGTTCACCCCGAGCGCCCCGATGGTCAGGACAACCAGCAGGAGCGTCAGCGAGACGGAGGTAAAACTGGTCACGAAGGAAGCGATGGTCCGGTCCGTCCCCTTGCGCGTAAAACTCCGCTGCAGCAGCTTCTTCACACGACGGATCAGCCACGCCCCGATCACATAAATGGCGAGGGCGGCCAGCACCTTGAGGCCGAACTGGATGGCATCATGCATCAATTGCTGCATCGCCGCACCGGGATTGGTCACCAGCGTCTCCGTAAAATTATCTGCCGCCCGTTTGACGGAATCCATCCGTTCCTGTACGATTTCCGGCGGAATCACCGCTTGCAAGATACCCATAGTCCACATGCTTTTCATCATAGAAAGCACAAATGTACCAAATTTTTAGAATTCCGCAGCTGGGCGGGGTTCGTTCCCGCCACGCCCTGGGGAATATCCAGGCCCAAACGGGCAAACCATGCCGTCCAGTACGCGGGGAAGAAGCCGTCCGCATTCTTGAAATTCATCGGGACGGTATCGAAAACGGGACTTCCGTCCGCCCGGAGGCAGGCGTCATACACCAGTTCCGAACAATAATGCATCCCGTTGCCGGGGAGGAAACAAACGTCATATTCCTCCCCCAGATACCCGCATGCACGCGCGACGCATGCACGCGCCGCCGACCGGTCCCGCAGGCGGCAGACTTCCCATACGGGGGCCCCGCCTTCCGGGGCACGGAAATCCGCCAGCAGGGTATCCAGCGGATGCCGCGAAACACCCCGTTCCGGGCTCGCCTCAATCACCCAAATGCTGCCTGTATCATCCACGTCCAGAACAGCCACATGGACATACCGGATATCACCGCTGGCCGTGGCCGCCGCAATGGCCGCTGCCATCCCCGCGCACGCGCCATCTTCCCGGTAGCCCACGAACAGCAAATCACCGCTGCGCAGCGCCGGGCGGCACGACAGCGTCACCAAAAGCACGGCGACAAGCGCCGTCAGGCCCCGGTTTCCCATACCCGCGTTTTTTTCGGCACGAAATTTACCAGCCCGACCCCGGCGAAGACCAGCACGGCGGCCAGCACCTTGGGCACATTGAGGCTATCCAGCCCCATGACCAGGGCGATGACCATGGCAATGACCGGCTGGACATAGGTGTACATGCAGACGACCACCGGGCGGAGGCGTTTCTGCCCGATGGGAATGAGGAAATAAGCCACAAACGTGGCCACCACGACGACATAGGCGACATGCCAGGCGATGTTTTCGGGAAAGTCTGCCAGCCGGGATGCCCCGAAAGCCCTGAACGAAAACGGGAGCGCCATCAGGGAGGCGAAAAGGAACATCCATTTCATAAAAACCACCACCGGATATTTCTGGATCAGGGGTTTGAACATCCCCACATAGGAAGCGAAGCAGACCGTATTCGCGACCATGCAGAGAATCCCCGGAACGGAAGTGGCATCCGCGCCGCCCCGGATGGACACGCTGTTGAAAACCAAGGTGATGACCCCGACGAG
>JAGAFI010000133.1 GCA_017612675.1 Bacteroidales bacterium | reverse complement strand
TCGGCATAGATGACGGTCTGGATGCGGTCGGTAAGCAGGAAACCGCTCTCCTTGCGCAGGTTCTGAATCGGATGGACAAGTTCGCGGGCATGGCCTTCTCGAATCAGTTCCGGCGTCTGCTGGATGTCGAGGGCGAGGGTCAGCGCCCCTTCCGTCGCGACAATCCAGCCGGGCATGTCTTCGGAGTGGATTTCGTAGTCTCCCGCTTCGATGCTGACGCCCGGCAGCAGTTCGTAGGCGCCGGAGCGCTCGATGGCGGCGATGGACGCCTGGTCGAGCGCGGCGAATGCCGCGGCAATCTGCTTCATCAGGGCACCGTATTTCTTGCCCAAGGTGCGGAAATTGGGCTTGATGCGCTTGGTGATGATGCCTGTCGTGTCGTGCAGGAATTCGATTTCCTTGACATTGACTTCCGTGAGGAAGATGTCTTTGACTACGTTGAAATGTGCCTTGACGGATTCGTCCAATACGGGTACGAGCACCTTGGCAAGCGGCTTGCGGACGTTGATGCCCACTTTCTTGCGGAGCGCGAGGACCAGCGAGGCCGCTTTCTGGGCGAAGGCCATGCTCTTCTCCAGTTCGGTGTCGATGAGTTCGGGCCGCACGGCGGGCATCTGTTCGTAATGGACGGAGGGGTACGCGCCGCCGGTCAGGTCCAGGAAGAGGCGTTCCATATAGAACGGGGCAATGGGGGCGCCGAGGAGCGCAATGCCTTTCAGTACCTCGTAGAGGGTTTGGTAGGCGGCAATCTTGTCTTCCCCCAGCCCCTCGCCCCAGAGCCGTTTCTTGTTCAGGCGGATATACCAGTTGCTCAGATCGTCGCAGACGAAATCCTGTATGAGGCGCCCTGCCGTCGTGATGTCATATGCTGCATAAGCATCCCGGACAGCCCCGACGACACTTCCCAGGCGGCTGATAATCCAGCGGTCGAAGAGCGGCCTTCCGGCATAGGGGATTTCCGGCATCGCCGGGTCGAAGCCGTCGATGTTGGCATACAGGGCGAAGACCGAGTAGGAATTGTAGAGGGTGCCGAAGAATTTGCGGCGGACCTCCTCCACACCCGCTTCGTCAAATTTCAGGTTGTCCCAGGGCTGGGCATTGGTCAGCATATACCAGCGCAGGGCGTCCGGGCCGTATTTGTCGAGGGCTTCAAACGGATCGACGGCATTGCCCAGCCGCTTGCTCATCTTCTCGCCTTTCTTGTCCAGTACCAGACCGTTGGAGATGACGCACTTGAACGCGGGCGTGCCGCTGACCATCGTGTGAATGGCGTGCAGGGTATAGAACCAGCCGCGCGTCTGGTCCACGCCTTCCGCGATGAAATCCGCCGTGCAGCCGAAATCCGGACTGTCCTGGCCCCGGAGCCCGGTCTGGGCGTACGGCATCGCGCCGGAGTCGAACCAGACGTCGATGAGGTCTTTTTCGCGGACCATTTTTTCCCCGGAAGGGGAAACGAGGAAAATCTCGTCAACCCAAGGGCGGTGCAAGTCTATCTTTCCATAATTCGAAAGCTGCATGTCCGCCGGGTCGAAGCCTTTGTCCCGCAGGGGATTGGAAGGCATGAATCCGGCTTCTACGGCTTTGTCGATTTCGTCGTAGAGTTCGCGGGCGCTGCCGATGCAGATTTCCTCCTTGCCGTCTTCGGTGCGCCAAATCGGCAGCGGGGTGCCCCAATAGCGGCTGCGGCTCAGGTTCCAGTCCTGGATATTCTCCAGCCATTTGCCGAAACGCCCCGTCCCGGTGGATTCGGGCTTCCAGCGAATCTGTTCATTCAGGGCAATCATCTGCTCGCGCACCGCACTGGTCTTGATGAACCAGCTGTCGAGGGGATAATAGAGCACGGGCTTGTCTGTCCGCCAGCAATGCGGATAGGTGTGGACGTGCTTTTCAATCCTGAACGCCTTCCCGGCGGCTTTCAGCATCACGCAGAGGTCGATGTCGAGGGTGGGGGCGTCGGGTGCGAGGGTCTCGTCGTAAGCGTTTTTGACATAGCGTCCTGCCCATTCGGCATATTCCGGGGAGACGCGCGCCTGTACGTAGGACGCATCCAGGTCTTCCAGACGGCAGAAACGGCCGCGCGGGTCCACCTGGGCCTGTAGCTCTCCGTCCTTGTCCGTGACGAAAAGCCCCGGCACCCCGGATGCCTTGGCGACCTTGGCGTCGTCCGCACCGAAAGTCGGGGCGATATGGACGATGCCGGTACCGTCTTCCGTGGTCACATAGTCGCCCGTAATCACGCGGAAAGCTCCTTCGTCCGGGCGGAACCACGGAATCAGCTGTTCATAGCGCATTCCGGCCAATTCGCGTCCCTTGACACTGCCGGGCAGCACCTCGAATGCGGTTTTTTCGTTGAACCAGGCGCCGACGAGGGCCTGCGCCACGATGTAGGTGGCCGGCTTGCCGGAATAGGGATTCGTGCTGCGGACGCGCACATAGTCGATGTCCGGGCCGACGCAGAGGGCGGTATTGGACGGCAGCGTCCACGGCGTCGTCGTCCATGCGAGGAAATACAGTGCCTCTTCCCCGATGACCTTGAACTGCACACAGCAGGTGGTGTCCTTGACGTCGCGGTAGCAGCCGGGCTGGTTGAGCTCGTGCGTGCTCAATCCCGTGCCCGCGGCGGGGGAATAGGGCTGGATGCTCTTGCCCTTGTACAGGTAGCCTTTTTTGTAGAGTTCCTTGAGCAGCCACCAGAGCGTTTCGATGTAGCGGTTGTCGTAGGTGATGTACGGGTCGTCCATGTCCACCCAATAGCCGATGCGCTCGGTCAGTTCCCGCCATTCTGCGGTGTATTTCATCACCTCCTCGCGGCAGGTGCGGTTGTAGTCCTCCACGCTGATGCGCGTGCCGATGTCCTCTTTCGTGATGCCGAGCTTCTTTTCCACGCCGAGTTCGACGGGCAGCCCGTGGGTGTCCCAGCCGGCGCGGCGGTGCACCTTGAATCCCGCCTGCGTCTTGTAGCGGCAGATGGCGTCCTTGATGCTGCGGGCCATCACGTGGTGGATGCCCGGTTTGCCGTTGGCGCTGGGGGGACCTTCAAAGAAAATGAATTCGGGGGCGCCGTCCCGTACTTCCAGGGATTTCTCGAAAGCATGTTCCCGCTTCCATTTTTCCAAAATTTCGCGACCTGTCCCGACAAGGTCCAGTCCTTTGTATTCTTTGAATGTCATATTTTTTCGCTACTTTTGCGTAGGCATTTTACATATTATAAGTAAACGGCAAAGTTAGCATATTTCTTGCGTTTTATCAATATGGGCACACTTGATATCATCTTGTTGCTTCTGTTCCTGCCGGCGGTCTGGCTGGGCATCTCCAAGGGGCTGGTCCTGCAACTGGCCTCCTTCGCTGCCGTCGTGGTGGGTATCTGGGTATCCAAAAGCCTGTCCCCGGAGCTTGCCGGTTGGCTTTCCGTGCAGTTCGGCTGGAATCCTGCGGTGGCTTCCATCTTCTGCTATGCCGTGGTGTTCCTGTTCGTGGCCATCCTGCTCGGCATGGTGGGGCGGCTGGTGACAAAAGCCATCAAGACCGCATCCCTGGGCTGGGTGAACCGGCTGGCCGGGCTGGTGTTTGCGCTCGGAACGACGGCCCTCCTGCTCGGCATGGCCATTTCCCTCTTCGAGGGGCTGAATGTCCAGTGGCAATTCGTGGAGCCGGAGACCTTGCGCGCTTCCCGCGTGTGGTCGCTGCTGCGTGATTTTACCGTGGCGGTATTTCCCCACCTGAAAGATTTCTTTGCCTCCTTCACTGTCGCATGATTCGTCTGGTTTTGATAGAGACCGCGACGGCGTGCTGTTCCGTCGCTTTGTCGGAGGATGCGCGTATCGTTTCCTGCCGGGAAAGCGAAGCGCCCCGCGCACATGCGGCAATGACGGCGCCTTTCATCGAAGAAATGCTGCGCGAACAGGGGTGGAAAGTGTCTGACTGTGATGCCGTCTGCCTCAGCATGGGGCCGGGCTCTTATACGGGACTGCGCGTGGGGTCATCGACCGCCAAGGGGCTTTGTTTCGGGGCGGGCATTCCGTTGCTCGCTGTCGATACGCCCGCGGTGCTGGTCGCCCAGGCCCAGGATGACGGCTTGCTTCCGGCGGATTGCCGCTATATCGTGCCCATGGTCGATGCCCGCCGGATGGAGGTGTATGCGGCTGTCCATACAGCTGACGGTGCGCGCATGGGGGATATCGCTCCGGTGGTCGTCACCCCGGGATCCTTCGCCCGGGAGCGGGCAGAAGGGCCGGTGCTGTTCATCGGCGACGGCGCGGCCAAATGTGCGCCGCTTTTCCCGGAATCTGTGTGCGTACAGACCTGTCCCCGCGCTTCCGCCATGCTCCGTCCTGCCTTGCACGCATTCCGGGCCGGGCTTTTCCGGGACATCGCCTATTTCGAGCCGTTCTACCTGAAGCAATTCGTCGCGACGGTCAGCCGGAAGGCTTTGTTGTAATCATTATTTTTTTTATATTTGCAGTAACATGGGTTCTGCCGGAGGGCAGGACTCCTTTTTATTCACTTTCGGAACGGCAAAAACGAAATCCGTCCTTAAATTTTTTATTATGGCAGAAGTGCATTATATGAGCAAGGAAGGGCTCGACAAAATCAAGAAGGAACTGGCGGAAGCCCTTGCCCAGCGGCCTGTTATTTCCGCAGCCATCGCGGAAGCCCGGGAAAAAGGGGATTTGTCCGAGAACGCGGAATACGAATCGGCCCGTGAGGCGCAGGGACTGCTGGAATTGAAGATTGCCAATTTGCAGAATATGGTCGCCAATGCGAAAGTCGTGGACAGTTCCCAACTCAACGCAGACAAGGTGCAGATGCTGACCACGGTGACGGTGGAGAACCTGTCGGCAAAGCGCAAGATGGTGTTTACCATCGTCGGGGAGTCGGAGGCCGATTTCTCCAAGGGGCGGCTGGCGGCCACCACGCCCATCGCCAAGGCCCTGATGGGGCACGGAAAAGGTGAAGTCGTGGCGGCGCAGGTGCCCTCCGGCGTCATGCAGTTCAAAATCCTTGATATTTCCCTATGACCATTTTTACCAAAATCGCCCAAGGCGAGATTCCGTCCTACAAGGTGGCGGAGAATGCGGACTTCTATGCCTTTCTGGATATCAATCCGCTGGCAAAAGGCCATACGCTGGTCATTCCCAAACATGTGGAGGATGACTATATCTTTTCTCTGGACCCCGCGGTGTATGCGGGGTTGTGGGATTTTGCCCGCAAAGTCGCCATGGCGCTGAAAGCTGCCGTCCCCTGCAAGCGGGTGGGCGTGGCCGTGCTGGGCATGGAAGTGCCCCATACCCATATCCACCTCGTTCCCTTGCAGACCGAGGCCGACTTGGATTTCCGGAAAAAACGTCCGGAAGTGACGCCGCAGGAGCAGGCGCAAATCGCATCCGCAATCCTCGCCGCGTATGAAAAACTGTAGGGGGCTGCTGCTCGCGTGTTGTCTCGCCGCTGCCTGTACGCCTGTGGCGAAGGTGGAAGGCGTGTTGCCTGCGGGGGTGGACGTGGAAGTGAAAGCCCAGGACATCAGCGCCTATACCACCGTCTGCACACGCAAAACCGATGCGGCGGGGCGTTTCCGCTGCCGTCTCGCGGTGCGGAAAGGCGAGCCGGAGTTCTTTTATTTCTATGCGGCAGGACGTCCTGTCGCTTCCCTGGTGCTGGCGGGCGGCGAATCGGTGCGGCTGGAAGCCGATACCCTGGGCCATTGCACCATTGCCGGGTCTCCGGAATCCGTGCTTTTGCAGGAGGTGGAGACGGCGCGGCGGCGTTTCCTCCGCCAGATGGAAGAGGCTCCCTCCCTGCGGGAGCAGTCGGCGCTTTATCTGGCCCATTACCGGGAAGACGTGCGCTTTCTGATGGAGCATCCGACTTCACTTGCCGCCATTCCCGTGCTCTTTGAAAAATGGGAAAACGGCACACCGATGCTGAACCAGGCGACGGATGCCATCCTCTGCCGCAGCATCTGCGACTCGCTCGGCGTACGTTATCCGCAGTCGAAATATGTCCGGGCGCTGGATGCGGAAGCCTCCCGCCGGGAACGGCAACTGTCCTTGCAGACCCGTTTGGATGTGGCATCCCGTACCCGTTGCCCGGCACTGGAGATGCCGGATATCGGGGGAAAGACGGTGTCCGTACTCGACCTGCCGGACAAGGTGGTGCTGATTCATTTCTGGGATTCGGGCGATGTCGCCCAAAAGATGTTCAACCTCGACGTGCTCCTGCCCCTGTACCGGGAATTTCATGATCGGGGGCTGGAAATCTACGCGGTGGCGGTCAATGCCGACAAGTCCGGCTGGGCGCGTACCGTCCGGGCGCAGCAACTGCCGTGGATCAATGTCAATGACGGCCTGGGCACCCGCTCTGCCGCTGTCCTGCAATACAATCTCGCTTCCCTGCCCGCTTCGTTCCTGCTGGCGGAGGAAGGTCTGGTATCTCCTGCCATCGCCGGAGGGGACGCCTTGCGCAAGGAACTTCAAAAACTCTTATAAAATATGGCTGCATCTGCTTATAAATGGAATTACTGCTCTCTCGGAGGCGTCGTGCGGGTTCATATCGCATCCGGGGAGGACATCGCCCACCTCGGGGAACTGGACCAGAAAATGTGGACGGTACTCAGCTGTCCCGTGGCGGGGCTTCGTTTTGACGGAGACACCCTCCGGATGCTGGATACGGACGGAGACGGAAAAATCCGCGTTCCGGAAGTCGTGGCCGCCGCCGAATGGCTCACGTCCGTCATCAAGGACAAGGACAGCATCCTGAAAGGAGAGGCCGAACTCCGGCTGGACAACATCAATACCGACAATGAGGCCGGGCAAAAACTGTATGACTCCGCAAAACTCATCCTCGGGAACCTGAAACAAGACAAGGACAGCATCACCGTGGCGGAGACTTCCGACACACAGGCCATTTTCGCGGACACGAAAGCCAATGGCGACGGGGTCATCTGCGAAGTTTCGACCGACGATGAAAAAGCCCGCGCGGCCATTGCCGCCTGCATGGCGCAAATCGGTTCCACGACTGACCGCAGCGGAAAGCCGGGTGTGACCGCCGAACAAATAGCGGCTTTCTATGCTGCCCTCGCGGATTTCGCGGACTGGAAAGCGCAGGAGAAGGGCGATGTGCTGCCTTTCGGGGCGGACACCGCTGCCGCGCTCGCGGCTTGCGAAGCCCTGCAGGAGAAGATGGCGGATTTCTTCATGCGCTGCAAGCTGATTTCCTTCAATGCCGATGCCGCTGCCGCCGTGGATGTGTCCGTGGAGCGTATCGGGGCCATCAGTGCCGGGAATCTCGCGGAGCAGGTGGACGAAATCGCCGCCTATCCCCTTGCCCGCCCGAATGCGGAGCAAAAACTGTATTTCGACGGTATCAATCCGGCGTGGAAAGCGGCGTTTGAGACGTTCAAAACGCTGGTGCTGAACGAGGAGGACAAGAAAGCAGGAAGCCTGGATGAAGCGCGCTGGCAGGAAATCCTTTCGCTCTTCGGCCCTTACCGGGCGTGGATGGCCGCCAAGAAAGGCGAGGCCGTGGAAGCGCTCGGGCTGGAAGCGGTGCAGGCATTTTTGCAGGATGACCGCATGCAGGTGCTGCTTGATTTGGTCGCCGAGGACGTATCCTATGCCGACGAAGCCAACGCCATCCTGGAAGTGAACAAACTGATGCACCTGTATCGGGATTTCTATGAGTTCCTGCGCAACTATGTGCTGTTCTGGGATTTCTATTCCCTCGACCCGGCACAGAAAGCCATGTTCCAGGAAGGCCGCCTGTTCATCGACCAGCGCTGCTGCGAACTGTGTGTGCGCGTCAGCGATATGGGCAAGCACGCGGAAATGGCCGGACTCAGCGGCATGTTCCTGATTTACTGCACCTGTACTTCCAAAGTCCGCAACGAGACGATGGACATCGTGGCGGTGATGACCGCGGGCGGCATCAAGAACCTGCGTCCCGGCAAGAACGCCGTGTTCTATGACCGTGACGGGCAGGACTGGGACGCTACGGTCATCAAAATCGTGGAGAATCCCATCAGCATCCGCCAGGCGTTCTGGAGCCCTTATCGCAAATTCGCCAATTTCGTGTCCGAAAAAATCACGAAATCCGCCGCCGAGAAAGAGGACCAGGCCGTCAGCGGTCTGCAGCAGAAAGCGGAAACGGCGCCTGCCGCTGTCGCGGAGGACAAGAAATCCGCATTCGACATCGCCAAGTTCGCCGGTATTTTTGCCGCCATCGGCATGGCTTTGGGCTACCTGGGCTCGTTCCTGACCTATGTGGTGACGGGGGCGACCGCCAAACCGATGACCTTTGTCCTGGTCATTCTCATCATCATGCTGTGCATTTCCGGGCCGTCCTGCTTCCTTGCGTGGTTGAAACTTCGCAAGCGCAACCTCGGTCCCGTGCTGAATGCCAACGGCTGGGCTATCAACTCTTCCGTGCTGGTGAACATCGTTTTCGGGGCCACGCTGACAAGTACGGCTGTCTATCCGCGCCTGCGGCTCAAAGACCCGTATAAGAAGAAAGGCCTGCCCGTCTGGCTGTGGTGCCTGATTGTCCTGCTGGTGCTGGCTGCTGCCGGCCGTCTGGTATTTCTGCTTGGGCGGAAACCAGAAACCCTGCCTTGGTAGTGATGCGGCGCTCGTTTGCCAATGTCGGCCTGTTCTGCGACTGCTTCCCGCCCGTCATGGACGGGGTGGCGGTCTGCATGGAAAACTATGCCCGTTGGATGCAGGAGAAGGTGGGGCGTGTGAAGGTCATCACGCCCAACGTGCCGGAGGCCGACTACGGCGCCCTGCCCTATGAGGTGTTGAATTACCTGAGCGTCCCCATTCCGATGCGGAAGCCCTATGTGGCGGGATTTTCCGATATAGACCCGCTGCTGTTCAAGAAATTGGCGGAGACCCGTTTCCGCATTGTCCATGCCCACTGTCCCTTTACCTCCGGGCGGGCGGCACAGCGGGTGGCGAAGCGGCAGGGCATCCCGTGCGTGGGAACGTTCCACTCCAAATACCGGGAAGATTTCAGCCGTCTGTTCATCAAGCCTGTCGTGGATGTCATCATCAAGAACATCATCGCGTTTTACGAAAACTGCGATTTGGTCTGGGTGCCGCAGGAATCGGTCATTGACGTGATTCGGGAATACGGTTACACCGGTCCGGTGGAGGTGATGGACAACGGCTCCGACCTGGTGGCGGACTATCCGGAGCAATTCTTTGTGGAGGCCCGCCGTAAGCTGGGCATCAAGCCGGAAACCTTCGTGATGCTGTTCGTGGGCCAGCATATCTGGGAGAAAAACCCGAAGCTGATTATCGAAGGGCTGGCGGAAATGGGGGATGTGCCTTTCCGGATGTTCTTCATCGGCACCGGGTATGCCGAAGAAGAAATGAAAGCCCTCGTGTCCGAAAAGGGATTGGATGACAAGGTGACGTTTGTCGGATTGCTCAAGGACCGCCAGTATCTGACGCAGTATTATGCCGCCGCCGACCTCTTCCTTTTCCCTTCGCTGTATGACAACGCGCCCCTCGTGGTGCGGGAGGCGGCTGCCCTGCATACCCCTGCCGTCATGGCGGAGGGCGCGACGGCATCTTCCATCATCCGGGACGGGGAAAACGGGTTCCTGGTCCGGGACGACCCGCAGGAATTTGCCGCGAAAGTACGTTCACTGGTTGCCGACCCGGCCCGTGTTCACCGGGTGGGGGTGCAGGCGGCCCACAGCATCGTCCGCTCGTGGGAAGACTGCGTGGAAGAAGCACTGGACCGCTACAATGTTTTGCTGAAATCCTGGCGCTTGCCGGAAATTGAACGCCTATGAATCCTGTCATCGATGCCATTCTGACCCGCCGGAGTGTGCGGGCATACCTGCCGGACGCCGTACCGGCGGACATGGTGGAACAGCTGCTGCGTTGTGCCATGGCCGCTCCTTCTTCCAAGAACCGGCAGCCGTGGGAATTTGTCGTGGTGCGGGAGCGTACCGTCCTGGATGCTTTGGCGGCAGGGCTTCCTTATGCCAAGATGCTGGCGGACGCGCCGCTGGCCGTCGTGGTGTGCGCCCGCGCCTGCGTGGACGGTGCGCCGAATCCATGCTGGCAGCAGGACTGTGCGGCAGCGACGGAGAATCTTCTGCTGGCTGCCCATTCGCTCGGCCTCGGTGCGGTCTGGACGGCTTCCTATGATGCGGAGCGTGCCGCCTGCGTGCGCCGCGTCCTCTCCGTGCCGGAGGATATCCTGCCTTTCTGCGTCATCCCCGTGGGCTTTCCTGCCGGGGACGGAATGCCGAAAGACAAATGGAAGCCGGAGCGGATTCACAAGGAAAAGTGGTAACGGGTTCCGGCAAGAATCCGCTGCTTTCGGATATGCTGGCTGCGGCGGACCCCGCGCAGGTGGCCGGGTTGTCCCGTTTCTTCAAGACTGGTCCCGGGCAGTATGGGGAAGGAGACAAGTTCCTGGGTATCAAGGTGCCGGTGACGCGGGACATTGTCAAGCGCCGCTGGGCGGATGCCGGGTGGGAGGACTTGGAGGAATGTATCGGCAGCGCATACCATGAGTTGCGGCTGGCGGCCCTGCTCGCGCTGGTTCAGCGCTTTTCCCACGCGAAACGTAATCCGGCGGAGCAGCAGGCGTGCATCGCTTTCTATTTGGCCCATACCGGCCGTATCAACAACTGGGATTTGGTGGACCTGTCCTGTTATCCGCTGCTGGGGGAATGGCTGCTGGATAAGGACAGGACGGTTTTATACGAACTGGCCCGCCATGGGAAGACCCTGTGGGAGCAGCGCATCGGCATGGTCAGCACGATGGCTTTCGTCCGCCGCGGCCAGTTGAAGGACACTTTTGCCATTGCGGATATCCTTTTGCACCATCCCAACGACCTGATTCACAAGGCTGTCGGCTGGCTCCTGCGCGAAGCCGGCAAGCGGGACAAGGCCGCGCTCATGGCTTACCT